>JAYEFS010000353.1:0-2220 GCA_034658695.1 Methanobacteriota archaeon
ATCCTTGCAGCAACGGTTCTCGGGATGATGCGTGCGATGGGCGAGACGATGGCGATTGTGATGCTGCAAGGATGCCGCCTGATGCTGTCGGCAGCACAACCTTCCGTATCGTCTCCCAGTGGGTTGCTCCGAGCGCAAACGATGCTTCCCTGTACTCAAACGGTACCGCACGCATCGCATCCTCCGATAGCGCGATGATTGTCGGAAGGATCATAACAGCAAGGATCGTTGACGCTAAGAGGACGCCTGATCCACTGTTTGGGGAGGGGTCATGAAAAAACGGGATAAATCCGAGTGTGCCGCTTAAGAACGGGTCGATTTTATCCTGGAATATGTTTTCGAGAACGAATAGCCCGAAGATGCCGTAGACGACAGATGGGATTCCGACGAGGAGTTCGACCATCGGGCGCATGATTTTCGCCACGCGGACCGGCGCAAACTCGGAGAGAAATATCGCAGTAAAGACGCTCACCGGAACTGCAAGAAATAGAGTCACACCGGTCATCACGAGCGTTCCGATGATAAATATCCTGATGCCGTAGACCTGCTCGGAATAACTCCATTTTGTTCCAGTGATGAAGCCAATGCCCTCGCTCTCAAAGACAGGGAGCGCGGTCTTGAAGATGAATGCGATGAAGAATAAAGTGATTGCTGCTGTTGTGAGAACGCAGGTTAGAAGGAGTAGATGCGGCGTCTTTGATCGGAAGTAATTGGGGCCCATCTTTCTCAAAAATGGTTGATTTGTGCCCGGATCAGGCACAAATCTTATGGACTACTCACGCAAACTCGGTCACTGCGAAGTATCCGCACTGTTCGAAGTAGCTTGTTGCACCAGGGGACTGCGCGAAGGTGATGAACGCCTGCTCCATTGAGCTTGGATCGCCGTTTGTCATGTAGTTCAGCGGGCGGGTCAAACCATCGACGCCATCAACTTTGCCGGTTGGGTATTTGCCGTCGTCGTTCTTTTTGAGCGCCGTCTTGATGTTCTTCTTGGTTACATCGGCAGCTTTGTATTCCTTGCCTGAACGACCTGTATCACTGATACCAAGTATCACGATATCGCTTGCACCATCTGCAAATCCATAGTCAACGAACCCGATTGAATCTCCAGCACCCTGCACAGCCGCAAGCACACCTGCATTGCCTGTTGCACCCTCTATGCTTGAATTGATCTTGTCCTCTGTCAGACCAAGCCATTTTGCAAAGGTTTCCTCAGTGCCTGATGCTTCTGCTCGCTGGTAGAGTGTGCCGATGCTCGCATTGGCTGGCAGATTTGTTGTTATTTTATCCGGGTCACCGTCCTGATACGCAGTTTTCAGCTCTTCACGGTCGATGTTGAATGCGGTTATGTCCTTGCCTGCGATCACAACGACTGCGCTGCCGCCGATCTGGTGCGTCTTGATCTTCGGGTACTTCCCCAGTTCAGCATCCTTCGGGTCTCTGGATGCCGCGCCGATGTCAACGATCCCCATTCCGGCTGATGACACGCCTGCGCCAGAACCTCCGCCCTGCACGGTGATCTTGACGCCCTGATGTTCATCCATGTACGCTTCTGCGAGTAACTCTGATACCGGCTGCACGGTTGTGCTGCCCGCGATCAGTATTTCGGTCGAGGATGCGCTTGCAAGCTCTCCGGTGTTCGATTGCTCGGATACATCTGATGAGAACGTTCCCATGATCGTTCCCACTGCCGCGGCACCTGTAATTGCCACGACGACGAGGACGAGCGTTGCCACGATCGGCGACACCGCACGAGTGTCCTCCCACATTCCTTTAAACATGTCATTGATTCTTGTTCCTATGTTCATTCTGTTTCCTCCTTTGTGTTGGTTGTTCGGTTATTTTGACAGAGTGAGCACTCACTCTATCATGTTAGAGCGACTCTTTCCCGGATCAAACCCCGGAACTCCTCCGGTTGTCTGCCAGCGCGCTCTGATGATATGATTGTAACTGCATCTATATGAACTTTGTACAATGGATATATGTATGCGCAAAATACCTGTAGTTAACACTGTAATCTATATAGATGGAAAAACACGCAACAGCAGTCAAAAACGTGATGTAGCGGCGGCATGGTGCTGATAAGACCGCGCGGTTCGTGCTCGGTCAAGCATCAACTGAGAATAAGAGTAAGGCTTATGAGCAGGGAATTTATTAATTGTACCCATGGTAACAGAATCCGTTACTTCGGATGAAAAAAGAAAAGGTCTGTCAAAGATG
>JAYEFS010000354.1:0-2220 GCA_034658695.1 Methanobacteriota archaeon
CGATCGATCGCTCAAGATAATCACTCTCCCTGCATTCTCGCATCATATCAATCCCGATCGTTTCAATGGGCACGCCGACATTCCAGACCAGTCGTGCACGATTGAGCAGTTCAGCGAGCTTCTCGGATGCGATACCGAAGCCGAGACGGAGCCCGGGAATTGCAAAGACCTTTGTGAGCGATCTGAGCACAAATACAAAACCGGAGTTGCGGACAGCGTGAGCAATGGACTGAGTCGGATCCGAGAGTTCTATGAACGCTTCATCCACGATTAGAAACGTTTCGCAATCAGAGCACCGCTCCGCAAGACGTTGCACATCCTTCCGCGCGATCATATCTCCGGTCGGATTGTTCGGGTTGCAGAGAAATACGGCAGTTGCATTTGAGATATCCTCTGTTGATAGTTCAAGAATATCAAAATAATCGCAGTACGTAACGTCTGCTCCGAACAGCCGGCACTGAAACTCGTATTCATCGAACGTCGGAGCCGGAATGATCACGGAATCACCACGTTCGATCATCGTCTCGGCAAACAGTCTGATGAGTTCTGATGATCCGTTTGCAGGTATGATGTTATCCGCGGTGATCCGCTGCCCCTGCTCTTCACCACCTCCAAGCCCTCTTTCACTTCCTCTGCCTATTTCCCTTCCGCTCAGGTACCGCTCCACAAAGTCGGCGATTGCGTTTCTCAGTTCGGAGTAGCTGTTGTCAGGATAACGTGCAATCCCGCGGATTGCAACAGGAATATCAGGGGGTCCCAACGGATTCAGATTGACACTGAAATCAAGAACAGGTTTGCCGGAGCGTTCTGCCACCCTGCCGCCATGCATGCACGGGGTACAGCTTTTGACATGCTCTCGTGCGAACCGTGTAGTATCAGACTGCATTATGTATCTTTCGTGATAAATTCATCGAGGCTGCTTATGCCCTCAAGCTCGCTGGAATCGATTGCGGTCTGGTCAAAAAGCGCTTTTCGCACCTGAATCGGTGAACCGGTCCGCACTGCAATCGCTATGCAGTCACTTGGTCTGGCATCAAGCTCCTTCTGCAAGTCCTGCGTATCGACGACCAGCCGTGCATAGAACGTGCCCTCGTCCAGATCGTCGATCAGTACGTGCGCAACAGTCCCACCCAGTTCCTTTAGTAGCGAAACCATGAGATCATGCGTCATTGGGCGCGGTGCCATCTCCTTGTTCAGCGCAATGTGTATCGACATCGCCTCTGCATGACCAACAAAGATCGGCATGATGTGACCGTTGTCGTCGGCGAGAAGCACCACTGGCGAAACCTGCTTCGGACTGCCAACCATGTACACGCCCTTGATTGTAGTAGTGATGTTCTCCATTGGTCTAACCGGATTACTAGTGCTGCTCGATCCTATAATAAATATTGCAGGATTTGTGGGCTCAAGATCGCTTTCCTTGATGTGCACCGGTGCTTGGTCTCGTCTTCTCGGTGCCCTCGCCACGACTGCGCAAGCCACGCGCCTTCCGTCCGGCGCTGGTCAAGCCACGCTCCGCCCTGCCCTCAACATTGCAGATCCATGAGAGGCGTGAATCACTCTTGATTGCGGGATGATGCGGATCGACCAGTATGATCTCGTACCATTTGTGTTTTCCGTCCTCTCCGACCCAGTACGAGTTCAACACTTCCATGTTGGGGTATTTCTTGCCGGAACGCTCCTCTGCGATCAATTGTATACTCTTCGCGGGCGTTATCTTGTGCATACCCATCCGTTTGGTCCTCCGTCCACGTATGTACCTCGATTTACGCCTGCCGCCACGTCGCACCTTCACACGCACCATCACGATCCCCTGCTTTGCCCTGTAGCCGAGTGACCGTGCGCGATCAATCCGGGTCGGTCTTTCGATCCGTACCACGGTCGGGTCTCTTCGCCATTCCTGCATACGCTGCCATCTGAGTTCATGCACATACGTCTGGTCCGGATTCTTCCATGCGTCTCTTACATAGCTGTAAAATGATTTTGACATTCAATTTCACCATTTTTCCGGTTCAACTGTCGTTTCACAGTCACATCCCGGCGGTTGGAAGTACCAATTTGTGGTGCGGTTGTTATTAAATGTTGCCCGAGCAGCAGCAATTCCCGCTATGATTGTAAACGCATGCAAGCGATGGACTGTTTCTTTGCCGTTTCGTAAACATCTACATCATCTCTTCACAATACAAATCAGCCACGAGCGAGGGTATAATCTCAAACAGT
>JAYEFS010000355.1:0-9746 GCA_034658695.1 Methanobacteriota archaeon
CGGTGCAAGAAAAACCAGTAGCAATCGGTTCAATCCAATTGGAAAGATGCTTTCGCTCCAGTACTAAAATGAAACAAAAATGGGACCAATTCAGTACGGGGTATACACATCCTTTCATCACCCTATCCATAGAGTGCACAGAGACTACAGAGGAGACCGACTCCGCGATGATAAATCACTTGATTTTCAGACAGTGCCGCCTCAGCTAAACACAACAATTCAATGAATAAACCGGTCTTGGCGTAGGGTAAGGGTACACCGTCAGATGTCCAGCGCATCCGAAAGCAGCTCATTCAGCTCGCGCCGGAGCAATTCCCCCTGCTCGAAATTCCCCACAGTCGTTACGATGCGTAGTTCCTGTGCTGATGTTCCGGATGAGATCAAGAGACGGAGATTGCCTCGCGCATCAGGGCGTAGCACCTTGGCGGTGGTCTTTCCGCCGGCGTGCCCCTTGACACTGATAACCGTGGGAACGATCCGCTTCACCAACGGATGTTTTGCTACGATTCTCACCACCTTCTTTCCGGTTCGTCCGCTGATTACGGTGCTGTGTGCGCCGCCGAGTTTGTCCGGCATAATCTGAATCTCCAATCCACATTGAGTCGTGCATGATCGTAATGCTTCTTGTGGCACTACCCCGAGAGGGGCATCAACCAAATCTTTTTATTCATCTGGTACGAAACAAAACCGTTGTGCCCCCCAGCGTGTCGCCGGATGAAAAATTGAAACATGGCATGAAACTGGCGGGAACAGGAGGAAATAATGGGAGAATCGTTGCCATTGCAGGAATTAATCGACTTTGACGAGCTTCAAGAGATTCAGGACGGATTTGCAAAGGTTATCTGCACATCTTCAGTCATCTTTTCGCCGGAAGGGGACGCCCTGACCCGTTTCAGCAACCCAACCGGTTTTTGTTCGCTGATCCAGTCAACCAAAGAAGGGATGCGATGCTGTTTCCAGTCATTTGCAGATATGGGTCAAAAAGTCCTCGAATCTGACGAGCCTGTGCTTATGCGTTGCTTCGCTCACGGCGCCCACTTTGCCGCGCCGATCATAATCGATTCTGAGCGCAAAGCAACGATGTTCATGGGACAATTCGTAACAGAGGAGTTCTCCTCCGAGAAATTGAAGGAACTCAGAGAAATCGCTACGCAGATCGACGTGGATCCGGACCGGCTGGTTGCAGAAGCAAAGAAGATGCGTGTGGTCAAAGAAGATGTGGTCCGGAATTATACAGCCGCACTATCGCAGAGCGTTGGGGTCATCGCAAGGCTGGGCGCGCAGGCGGTTGAACTCGTGCGGGCAAAAGACGCACTCCAGGAGTCACACGACGAACTGGAGTCCCGTGTAGAAGAGCGCACCGCTGAACTCGCTTTAGCAAACATCGGGCTGAAGCGAGAGATTGCCGAGCGAGAGATTGCTGAAGATCATGTTGAGCGCTTGAACAGCGTTCTTAAAGCCATCAGGAATGTTAATCAGTTGATCGTGTCTGAGAAAGACCGGGACAGTCTCCTCCGGAAAGCATGTGACATCCTATTGGAGGCGCGGGGCTACGATGCCGCGTGGTTTGGGCTCCTGCGGGATGATACAACCTTTGAGATGGTCCTGGGTTCTGACTCAAGACGCGATCCTTCCCAATTCTGCGATGATATGGTTGGCAGGGGTCCTTCACAGTGTTTCAAAGACGCGCTTACCCAGAAAGAGGGGGTTACGATCGTTGACAAATCCGTGGAGTGTGAAGAGTGTACCTTCAGGAGCGCTTATGTCGACAACGCAACTGTGATCATCCGTATCGAACATGCAGGAAGGCTCTTTGGGCTGCTTGCAATCGCGCTTGCCGCCGATGTTGATGTTGCTTCCGACGACGATGAGAAAGAACTCCTCCAGGAGGTTGCTTCCGACATCGCGTTTGCCCTCCACGACATGGAGATGGAAGAAGCACGTAAAGCCATTGAGAACGCGCTCCGGGAGGGCGAGGAGAAGTACCGCACCCTGATTGAGAATATCCAGGATGGCGTATTCCTTATCCAGGACGGGGGGCTTAAGTTTGTCAACGAGGCATTTGCCAGAATACCCGGCTACACGGTGGAGGAGATCCTTGGAATGAATTTCGGGGAACTTGTTGCACCAGAGGACCTGGATATGGTTGCGGATCGCTACACTCGGATGATTGCAGGGGAAGACGTGCCCATGGAATATGAGTTTCGTGGCATACGGAAGGGCGAGGATACGCGAACCACCGTTCATATGACCGTTGGGTTCACCGAGTATCGGGGTAAGCCGGCAGTAATTGGAACGGTAAAGGACGTAACCGAGCGCAAGCAGATGGAAGAGGCGCTGTTGGAGTCGGAAGAAAAATATAGGGTGCTGTTTGAGACTGCTAAAGACGCTATATTCCTGTCTGATGAGACCGGGAAGTTCGTGGACGTCAACCAGGCGGCTTGCGAATCGCTCGGCTACAGCAAAGAAGAATTGCTAAAACTGACCATCGGGGAGATCGACGCAGAATCAACAGGATACGAAGCCTTCCAGAAAGTTCGGAATAGTATAGAGAAAGAATCGATCTTTAGAGTGAACCAGCAGAGGAAAGATGGGACAATCCTGCCCGTGGAGATCACCGGGGGAGTTCTCAACATTGGAGCTAAAAGAATCTTTCTGGCAATTGCTCGTGACATCACAGAGCGCAAGCGGCTCGATGAGCGGATGCACCGAGTAAACGAGGAACTGGAGGAACGGGTGGTGGAGAGGACCGCTGAACTGAAACGCGCAAACGAGCAGTTGAATGCAACGATTGAACAGGGGTATCATGCGCAGAAGATGGAATCGCTGGGGATTCTTGCCGGAGGGATTGCGCACGACTTCAACAACCTCCTGACCGTAACTCTTGGCAACATCTCTATTGCAAAGACGATTGCAAACCCGAATGAAAAGCTGTTCAGGATGCTTTTCGATGCAGAGAAGGCGTCACTTCGTGCAAGGGACTTGGCCATGCAGTTACTTGCATTCTCCAAGAGTGGAGAGCCTACCAAGAGAATAATCCGGATCGCAAAGCTGATCGAGGACTCCGCAATCTTCGCACAACGGGGCTCTAATGTGCAGTGCGAGTTCGAGATACCGGATGATCTCATGAGCGTGGATGCTGACGAGACCCAGATCGGTCAGGTCGCAAGCAACATCATAATCAATGCCATTCAAGCGATGCCGGGCGGCGGAACAGTCAAAGTACGATGCGAGAACGTGAAGATTGGGGCGGGAGCCGGCGAGGCAGGAGATTCCATACCGCTTGCCGGGGGGGACTACGTGAGGATATTAATCAAAGACGAGGGAGCCGGCATCCCCGAAGAGCAGATCAACCGGATATTTGATCCGTTCTTCACGACCAAAGAGGATGGAACCGGTCTCGGGCTTGCAACAGCACACTCCATCATCGAAAAACACGGCGGATACCTGACCGTTAAATCCACTGTCGGTTCTGGATCGACATTTTATGTATATCTCCCGGCTGCGAAAGAGGGAATGCTGACAGAAGCGACTCCGGAGACCTCAGTGGGGGGCAGTCACGGTGCCGGTGATGCCGGCGCCATTGCTAGTGGACGGGTTCTGGTACTGGACGACGAAGAAGATATACGAGAGCTTCTCGGCATGATCCTTGTGCGTTTCGGATACGTCGTCGAGTTCTCAGAAGATGGTGCTGAGACGATTGCGATGTACAGAGGCGCCATGGGTTCAGACCATGCGTTCGATGTCGTGATAGTCGACCTCACAATCCCGGGGGGGGTTGGCGGGGGGGATGTCATCAGAGAACTGACCCAAATCGATCCTGATGTCAGAGCGATCGTCTCGAGCGGTTACGCGAATGACCCGATGATGTTGGACTACCGAAAGTACGGTTTCTCAGGAGCTATTCCCAAGCCTTATGAGGTCAAGGATCTGATCAGGACGGTTCGGGAATTGATAGGTGCGGTAGAAGGGAGTCATGAATCTGATTGAGACGATAACCGAGCGCGCGAGGGCACTGAGAGCGCGCGTCGGAATTGGGGTCGGCGCAGGCTCGATCAGCGAGTCAAAACAGAGAGACATCGAGAGCGCCTGTGAGTTTGCTGATGTTGTTCTGATCCGGGACTCTGAAGGATCACGCACAACAGAGATTGGGACCGATCTCGAGATCATCTATTCGGAAAGTCCGGAAGAAGAGTTGGTGCGGATGCTTATGGACAGAGAGATTGATGCCTGCGTCCGCGGCACGCTCGGCGCAACAAAGACACTCGCACACCTCAGAAGCGCGCTCGGGGTTACGAGATTGCGGAGACTATCTCTTCTCACAACCGCTAACAGAACGCCTTTCTTCCTTGCGCCGGTCGGAATCGATGAGGGGAACACTACCCGGGACAGAATCGATCTGGCATGCGAGGGTGCATCCTACATCGCACGGTTTGGTGTGAGAGCAAAAGTAGCAGTGATCTCGGGCGGCAGATTCGAGGACCGTGGCAGAAGCGAGATTGTGGATCAGAGTTTAGCTGACGGTGAAATTGTTGCAGAGAGACTTCGTTCGCTCGGAATTGATGCTGAGCACTACGGGATTCTGATCGAGGATGCGGTCGGGGATGCAAACTTCATCCTTGCACCTGATGGGATCACTGGCAACCTGATCTTTCGCACCCTCACGTTTCTTGGCGGTGGGGGCGGGTTCGGCGCACCTGTGCTCACAGACGAGGTGGTCTTTGTGGATACCTCGAGGGTGAAGACAAAGTATTCGGACGCGATCATGCTTGCGAGCGCTCTCGTGGGAGATGTGGATCGGTGAATCGCTCTTGCTGCATGAGAGCTCTGGAGCTTTATTCACCAACCAGAAAAAAAGTAGATATCCCTGATCCGCTCAAACGACGATCGACGCTGCTGATGCTATCTTCGGGAACCGCTCTGCTACCTCTCTTGCGACCGGTCCTTTGATCTCTGTTCCTTTTGGTATGCCGTCGTCGTCGGTGATAACCACTGCATTGTCCTCAAAGGAGACGTGTATCCCGTCCGGGCGTCTGTACTCCTTCTTCTGCCGGATCACAACAGCACGCATGATCTGCTTGCGCATATCCGGAGTCCCTTTCTTCACGGATACAACAAGCATGTCCCCGATTCCGGCTTTTGGATAACGGTTCTTCACGCCGCGGTACCCCACAACTGAGATGACTCCGACAACCCGTGCGCCGGTGTTGTCCACGCAGTTCAGTTTCGCGCCGGTGTTGAGCGGGCGGGTCATTGATGCACGGATGCCTTTCATGCCCGCGCCACCACCACAAAGGACTTGGTCTTGCTTATCGGGCGACATTCAGCGATCCTGACGACGTCGCCTTCTTTTGCATTGATGCATGGCGGGTTGTGGGCGTGGATCCTCGATCTGCGCTTTTCGTACCGCTCATACTTGAATACTTTCTTCTCGTAACTGCGCTCGACCACTACGGTCTTGCCCATCCTGGAACTGATGACAACACCATCCAGCGTCTGCCCGCGAACCGGAAGTGTGCCATGGAACGGACAATTCGGGTCATCGCATTCCGTTGCGGGCGCAGGCACACTCAATCCAATATTTCTGGTCATCGATTACTCCTTAATTTCTTTGCAATTCTGTCTTCCGGACGTGCGACCAGCAATCCTCCGTCAATTTTGGTCCTGCTGCCGTCCGGCAGACCGAAGATGAATGTAGTATGTGATTTCGGGACGATCTTGTCAGAGAACCGTGCACTCAATTCACAATCGCCCGAGTAGGACGGGGATTGCGAATTGACGATGAGCGTGTTTCTTGTCTCATCAACCACCGTACCCGCAATCCCGATCATATCAGCGTTTGAACTATCCACAACCGCGGTCGCAAGACCGATTAAGGTATGGAATACCACGTTATCGGGAGTGATTGTGTGTGTCATAATTCTCTCTCTTTCTGAATCGTCTTGATCCGCGCAATGATGCGCCTCAGGTTTCCGATCGATCCGGGGTTCTCGGGCGCGCCGCCGGTTGCGGCAAGTGCGCGTTCCCGAATCAGGTCCAGGTGCAGTGACTCAAGCTCATCGAGCATCTCGTGCGGGCTCATGTTCCTGATCTCTTCTGATCTCAACATCGCCATCTGCTCAAGCCTCCTCTGTCTCCTTGTGTACGACCGCCATCACATGCCAGTCGATGCCATCGTGCCTGTGCTCCCAGGTGCCATCGACATTGCGGGTCTCTGGTTTGTCAGCAAGCAACCCCTCTGTTTCACCTGGAGATTGTTCTGGTTGTGTGGTGTCGGTGTCTGTGTCACCGGGGATGCCCTTTGTTTCACCTGGAGACTCAATGCTTGGTGTCGTAACCTCGTCGGCGACAGTTTCCTCAATTGTGGATAGCTCCGGTTCCACGGTAACGTCCACAGTGTCGAGAGCCTCTTCGGCAACGGTTTCTGTGGTGCTGAGTGTCTCCTCAACAACGACTTCCTCTGCAACGGGCGCCTCTACCGCCCCGGTAACAGGTGCCTCCTCTGTATCCCCTATCTCTGTATCCCCGATAGATAGTTCCTCAATTGCATCCTCAATGCCAGGTGCCTCGTCAGAAACAATCTCCTCGACATTGGGGGTCTCTTCCGCAACCACCGACCCGGCAACCGTTTCATCCACATCTACAGGTACATCTACAGGTACATCTACAGGTACATCCTCGGGTGGTTCGACCTCCACGAGGGCAAAGACATCCGGCAGCACGGTGCCTGGCAGCACGATCTGAATGCTGCATCCAATTGTGCCAAGCTTCATGACCGCTGTTGCAAAACCGTGCTGAACGATCTGCTCCGCCGGCTTCCCGGCATGCACGATATAGCCATCAACGATCTTCTCAACCCGCGATCTCGGACCTGTAAGTTTTCCAGAGAGCACGATCCTGCACCCAAGCGCCCTTGATTCCATGATTCTGCGGAGCGTTGAGTGTGCCGCCTTTCTGAAGTACCAGCCGCGCTCGAGCGCGCTTGCGATCCGTGATGCCATCAACTGCGCATTCAGCTCCGGGACATTCACATTCTGCACATCAATCTGCGGATTATCAAGAGCATAAAACTGACTCAGATCCCTTGTCAGCTGGCGAACCAATTTTCCGCCCTTTCCAATAACCATTCCAGGTTTCTCTGCAAAAATCGTGATCTGAGTTCCCATCGGCGTCCTGTTCATCGTCATTCCGGCGTAACCCGCACGATTGAGTTGCTTGGCAAAGTATTCACCCATTCTCGCCTTGGTGAGACCTTGCTGAACAAACTTTCGTTCGACTGCCATGTTACAACGCCTCCAGGATCAATTCAACTGTCACCGTTTCGGTGTTCTTCGCAGTTGCGCGTCCCATGGCACGTGGCATGATTCCACGGATCGTTCTACCTCTCTTTGTTGCAGCGTGTGATATTCTCATGCGGTCGGGCTCGAGACCTTTGTCCTCGGCGCTGTTCTCGGCATTGGTGAGAACTTTGAGTATCTCAGATGCCGCACGCACCGGATACCTGCCAGCAGCCATCTTGCCGCGACGGTGTCCGACGCCGTGGTTATAACGCCTAAACGGAACCGCCTGCTTGAGCACTATTACGTCTTCAAGGTACCTCTTTGCATCTGGTGTGTGCATATTCTTGATCGTTGTGCATATCTCCCTCGAGTGTTTTGGTGAGATATGCAGTTCATACCCCATCGCTTTTGATGATCTCGTCGGATCTGACTTACGTGAATACTTGACCCTTGACATTGTATCTCCTTATTGTGATTTTTCGCTGTATTTCGGTGTATTTTTCTGCTGATCTGCTGCTTAATCGCTATTTGATCACTGTTTCGCAGGTATCGTGTTTCGCATCACATCACTTAAGCGGCACGAACTTGCTTGATCTTGTCGCACCGACGCCCGCGCTACCGTGCCTCACAATATGTCGGGTAAGCGAATACTCGCCGACGTAATGACCGATCATTTCAGGTTGCACCGATACTCTATTAAACTGTTTGCCGTCGTGGATTTCGAGTTCGATTCCAATCATGTCCGGAAGAATGATCATGTCTCTGAGATGTGTCCGTATCATGGTGTCTCCGTCCTTGACACGCTGCATCAACTGCTTATGCTTGTCGTTGAAACCTCTTCGAATCTTTCTGCGCTGAGATGCAGGCAGCAGATCCGCAAACTCCTCCATGGACAACTTCTTCAGGCTTTCAACAGTATGCCCCCGGTACGTGAATTCGCCCTTCCTTCTCGGTATCTTCTTCTTCGTCTTCTTAACCATGTTTTGCCACCCCGTACTCTAACGTTTCCCTGTACGCCTCGATGCGATGCTTCCGACCTTCCGACCTGGCGGTGTCCTTCTGCTCACGCTCTTTGGACGTCCGGGATGCTTCCGATTGCCACCACCGAATGGGTGATCAATCACATTCATAGCAACTCCGCTCGTACGTGGATACTTCGCTGCGCGGGCCTTGAGCTTATGGAACTTCTTGCCTGCCTTAACAAATGGCTTGTCAGTACGACCGCCACCAGCAACCACGCCGATCATTGCCCTGCAGCGCGGGTGCAACCATTTCATCAATCCGGACGGCATCTGCACCAGCGTCTTACCAAGATCATGGGTGACCAGAAGCCCATAAGTGCCGGAAGCTCTTGCAAAATGCCCGCCATCTCCCGGATGGGACTCGATGTTGCACACAGGCGTGCCCTCTGGAATTTCAGCCAGCGGCAGCGTATTCCCAAGCTTAATCTCAGCTCCTATGCCACATTCGATCTCCTGCCCGACAGACGTCCCCTCACACACGAGAATCAGACGTTCCTCGCCGTTTTCGAAAGAAATCCGTGCTATAGGCGCGGATCTCGCCGGGTCGTGTAGAATCTCAACAACCTCCGCAACGATTGTGGTATCGCTCATGCGCGGGTGAGTAAGCTTTGCCTTGTACTTGTGAGAGGGTGCCGTGTATGTTGGCGTTCCGCGCCCCCTGTTCTGCGATATAAGTCGTTTTCCCATTACTACTCACCTAAAATAACCCTATTCTGGTGGCAAGATCATTTGCCGCATCATCTTTCACGAACGTTACGATCGCTTTCTTCTTGCCCTTTGGCGTGATCATTGTCCTGATTGAAGCTACATCAAACCCGTAGATCCCTTCAATATCTCTTTTGATCTGGTTTTTGGTTGCGTTCACGTCTACGATGAACTGGAGTTTATTGTTCTCCTCCAGTTGTATAGTTGCTTTTTCTGTAATGAACGGGTATTCGATTGTCATGGCATCACTCTTGTATTTCCATACATAGTGATTGCCGTGTACTTTAATATTTGTGATGGGTCGGCAGAGACTCTTACCAGGTTACCAGCACATAGCCCATAGAAGTATATAAAATTTATTATTAGGTCTTATGAAAAATTAGCCATAGAGAGCACAGAGGTCACAGAGTTTCCCGATCGCACAGTGCTCACAAATTCCACCTTAGAATCTATTATATCCCTCTGTGACCCTCTGTGGCTCCATGTCCATTGTTTTATCCAATATACTGCCATAAAAGTGCACAATAATTGATTAAAAGTACTGGCGCTGAATGAACGAGATTACTTTTGCACATGGTGACATGAATCGGCAAAGATGGTGATTAGGTGTGGGCTAGGGTGATGAAAGGATGTGTATACCCCGTACTGAATTGGTCCCATTTTTGTTTCATTTTAGTACTGGAGCGAAAGCATCTTTCCAATTGGATTGAACCGATTGCTACTGGTTTTTCTTGCACCG
>JAYEFS010000356.1:0-2216 GCA_034658695.1 Methanobacteriota archaeon
GGGCGAAGTATCGAGTCAGTGAGCCGGGATATCGCAACAGAACTGCCTGCGCTTGCGAAGGGACATGCGATCGTCTCAGGCGTTGGCATCAACACGCCAACGATCGTCGGGATCAGGCAGAGGTACGGGCATGACCGGGGCGCAAGCAAGGATGCGCCGTCGATCTGGGTGCGGTTGTCGGCGCACGGGCGAGCAGGTGGGCGCGATGTGGGTGGGGGACAGGGGGCGATTCTCCCGGATCCGGATCTGGATATCGGGGTGTAGCGCTATGCAAGGCGCAATTGCTGGACTTTTCAACACACCCATTCCTGATAAAAAAAATAAAATGGCTCTAAGGGTCAGTTGCCCTTACAGCCATGTGCATGCCCCAACCATCCTCGTCTATTCCACGGAATATCCATATCGGTTTATAAAACTCCTGCTCCGTACCCGGGGTATTGGAGTAGTATCCAAGATTTATGCTCTGAACCGAAAACTTACCGAACGGTCCCATAAGCTTTCTTACGGTCTCACCTTTCCGAAGTCTTGCTATGGCTACATCAGAACCAACGATAGCAATCTCGCCCACCTCTTCCAGAATTCTCCAACTCATAAGGAGGTCGAGAATCTCCCCGTTGTCTCCTATCGAGAAGTCAATCGTATCTCCAGGTCCATCCACCGGCATGCCGTTAATTGACCTCCCATATACCACCCGCACCAGAACCGGTTTTTCATAAATCACTTCGCCGCTGCCCTCTCTACATTTTTGAATCGTCTCGACATCGGTAAAAGAGAGTACTGCACCATCTGGCATTCCACCATGCAGAGACAGATACTCCTTTGCAAACTCAATGGCATCGTTTTCTGAAGGAAGATGTTCCCGCGGTAACGATGTACTTCCGAAGCGTTCATTTACATACTCTTCACCAAGTACCCTGTAGTACGGCAGTGTTGGCGGTGCCTCTGGAATCTCTGTGTCGATCACAATCGTACGCGACACTCCAAGCATGGCCGTTGAGTATGAATTACCATCTGTGTTCTCAATCCCATAAAAACCCACGAGCACCATCACTGAAAGAGCTGCCAGAACAAGCGCAATATTAACGTTTTTTCCCATTTTCAACACCCCCATTCCCTAAAATGATAGAAAGTGTCATCCGGGTCCTCGTCCGGTCGCGCACCGGTTCCCTGCCCATGAAGACGATCATTCTCCAGTTGGTCCTCTGTGTCGAATATCGCTACAGCGGTTACGTTGTCTCCTTTAAATGCCGATCTCGTTGCCTTGCGGTATGCTTCATAAATAGTCTCGTCATTGTCGATAGCTTCTCTGAAGAATTCGTCAGCAAGTTCGTCTGTGGCATAGGATTTAGTCGAGAACCCCAGTATTGCATGAGTGCGCTCCAAAGCGCAAGCCCACTCATCACGATCTTTAAGAATAATGCAAGAATCTAGTAGAACCCATTCATTGTTTTGGTCCCACTTCCATGCAACATCCTGGGCTCTTATGTCGCGCAGATTCGGTCCGGGCACCCAGTTGTGAAGCGCAAGTTCTGTGCCGATATCATCACAACCATGACCAAAGTGGTAATGAAAATCGGCTTCATCCAGTCCTTTATATCCGACATTCTTCGTTCCAAAATCGGTCTCACCTACATCAGAGTCATTCTCATAGAATTCCTCTGACCAACCAGCCGTGTCATGGAGCCAGTATCTCACCTTGTCATACGCTTCTTGTCCCCATGGATCAAGATTGCAAAGTCGATCGCCAGGAACTCCCGACTTCGAATAGTCCTCGATTATTGTAACTGAGTATTTGTAAACTCCCGGCGGCACCGGCTTCAGCATACCATCATCTGCAGGCGACTCCCACAGAGGTTTGAACAGCACACCCAGCGATCCGGTTGGATCTACTGTGTACTGTGCGATATGCATAGCGTCTGAGATATCGACACTGCCATCGTCGGTCGTGTCCGCAGACTTTAACTGATCAGAATCGAGTGTTATCATACCTACCGTGTGCTGTGCGATCAGCATGGCATCACTGATATCGGTGCATTCGTCACCACTGGCATCGCCTTCCATTAATGCGGACGTTTCTCCTGCGAACACGCCAAGCACCGCAAGTGCTACGCAAAATCCATACGTAATACGTTTTATTCTGTTGTTCAATCCAAACACCTCCGGCAAAAGTACGATCATGACCAGAACCTTCCGAAACACTTCGGCGTGAATCTATC
>JAYEFS010000357.1:0-2210 GCA_034658695.1 Methanobacteriota archaeon
CATTAGTCCGATTATGAACCCCAAATATCAGTTCAATTCTTCCACGGTGCAAGAAAAACCAGTGGCAATCAGTTCAATCTACATAGAGCGATCCTTTCGTCGCAGTACCAAAATGGAACAAAAATGGACCGATTCAGTTTGAGGTAGGCACATCTTTTCATCACCCTATCACTCGTGTTGTTGATGGTGTCGTTTTACACACCCAACTCATGCATCACCGACTTATTATGAAGGGGTTATGCGAGCGGGCGTGGGGAGTGGGGAGTGGGGGTTAGTGTGGTTAAAAAAGGTTTTAGAAACCCGCTCGCATACCCACTACCATGTTGCAATCATATATAAACCTTATGGTTCGACAACTTATGTTCCCATTGATGTTATAGTTTCATCGATTGGAACTTTGTGATGCATAATGCCCACCCAATCGTGGAATCGTGTGTTTTTATACTAATCGGGTTTGTGACATTCACCCCATTAGTGAAATTCGTGTTATGGATTCTGTTGGAGATCAGAGGGCGGTATAACACATTTGAGATGGGTGGCGCGAATTGCGCGGATGCCCCGCGCCTGAATCATTTGATTCGATGATTTGCAGGGCACTGTCTGAAAATCAAGTGATTTACCACCGCGGGGAGCGCGGATGGCGCAGAATTGTGAGACCGTTTTCAACCCTCTGCGTGAATCCGCGCACTCTGTGATATAATTTAAGGGCATGGCGACCCCACTGGAAGCATCCATGACCCTCCGGCGCACCCATAAGCATGAAAATGTGCCACCTATCTTCAGAGCGAAATCGAGAGTGCCGATTTGCAGACATCCCGGCGCGTTTAACGATGTGGGGGCAGTCATACTCGATGCGATACACGCCACATCTCATCGACAACACATATCAGGGGAATTGACTCGTGGCTGAAGAGCGTTTTAGGTTTTTTCCGTAAACCTAACTTTTTTAGGGTAACTTATTTCCGTACCTAACTCCATACTATTCTAAAATGAATAAAGAGGTGTGATACAATGGATTGTGAATGCGGTGGAAACTGCGCTCATTGCAAATGCAAGGGCGCACAGGATGTGCATGAAGAGGTTGACGAAGAGGAGTAAAGAAACCCGCTTGGAACAACACGGAACTCAATCGCAAATAGTAGGGGCGCGTCTTGCGCACAACTGATGTTGCAAGGGTTCGCAGAGACCTGCGAAAAACCCTTGCCCCCCTTTTGCGGTCGCGCCCATTTTTTTGCAGAAAAACACAAATCACACTCATGAGATACTTGCAAACATCAGAGATTGTCGTACAATGACTACCAACACGAACGAACACTGTAGATGTGCGTGGGAAGAGATGTGGACTCAGAGAATGCGTCAGATGAGGGTCGGATATGACCCCGAATTTCGATCCAAACTCGCAGAAGACCATTCGGATGCCGCTAAATACAACAATTACGAATATGGAAGGAGCGCGGTAGAAGCACTGGACGCGATACTGGACGAGAACTCCAGGGTTCTGGAGATCGGTGCAGGTCCCGGAACATTGACGATACCGCTCTCGATGAGTGTTGAGAAGGTGGTGGTGATTGAATCATCGGATGTGGCAGTGCGATCTCTCCGGAGGAATCTCAAGGATTGCGGAATTGGGAACGTCGAGATAACGGGGGCGAACTGGCTGGACGTAGGCGAGCATGAACTCGGAGGTGATTTCGATCTGGTCGTCTGCTCTCATTTCCTGTGGCAGATGAAAGACCTAAAGAGGCATCTCGCAAAGATGGAAGAGGCGTCGAGAGGGTATTGTGCAGTGGTACAACCTGCCGGACGGGATTATATGGTGAAGGAGATCTACACAGAGGTAACCGGGAAACGTTACAGCGGCGAGTTCGACCCTGACGCGGATTACTTCGCGTATCTGATACTGCGGCAAAGGGGACGGCTTGTGAACGCAAGAGTCATGAATTATAGCGTGGAACGCAGCTTCGATCAGGAAGTGCGGTACGTAGCAAGTTTTATCGGAAAATACGTCGAGGTGGATTCCCGGATGAGGGACAAGATCGAGCAATACATCTCTTTGAAAGGTATATCCCCTGAGCAGCAGTCAGCAGTTGTGATGTGGTGGGAACGTCCCGTCTGACACCCAGACCGGCATCAACGGGTTAGGAAAAATAGTTTTTCCCTAAAAATATTAGGGGGACGTATTTGTATACCTAACGGATAGAGATAACTCC
>JAYEFS010000358.1:0-2207 GCA_034658695.1 Methanobacteriota archaeon
CGGTCGGCGAGTGGAGAGAAGCTTGGATATCTGCGAGGCGGATTCTACCACTTAGTCGAGGGGCTGGCTGAGTCGATCACCGGGATGGGCGGCGAGATTGTGACCGATTGCGAGGTCTCAGAGGTCGCCATCGAGAATGGCAGGGTGGGTGGCGTTGTTGCAGAAGGGCACGGATATCTTGAGTCTGATGCTGTGATCTCGACAGTATCGCCGCACGCACTTTCCGGAGTGCTCCCGGGCGTCTCCGATATTCCATATCAGGGCACCGCATGCGCGCTCTTTGGCATGGATGAGCCGCTGATGGATGAACTCTACTGGCTGAACATCAAATCCGATGTCCCGTTCGGCGCTGTGGTCGAGCACACGAATTTTCTCCCGGCAGCAGACTACGGCGAGCATCTGGTCTATGTGACTGCATATCTCCAGAACAACGATGATCCGCGCTGGAACTCGTCTGCGCAGGAGCTTGTTGACCTGTACCTGAGCGGGCTTGAGACGCTGTTTCCAAATTTCCGTCGCAGCGATGTCAAGTGGTGGCGGCTTGCGCGAGATATCGAGACCGCGCCGGTGTACCTGACTGGCTATGCAAAAAATATCCCCACTTATTCAACCGATATCAATGGACTCTACCTCGCTGGAATGTTTTCTGCGGCGAATTACCCCGAACGCAGTATGAACGGGTCTATTCTTGCCGGATTTGAGTGTGCGGGCGAGATCATCACTTCTGCCGATTAATTTTATCCGCATACTGCACATGCTCGGGTAACTTGTGGTAGGAACCGCAAGATTGCACAGTCTGCGAAACAGCGGCGAACTATCTCCACAATATTTCTGTGTTAACCTTGTGTGATCTCGTGGTTACATATGTGGATATTCACACAATAGTGAGTAAGTGCCACATACTCCTTTCTCTTTTCAGACGGCTCCTTAGACTCAGACTGCAGACCGGGTGTCAGATCACTGTGACGGTTCCCCGCATCGAAGTTCCGTAGCCAGGGCAGTAATACGTGTAGTTACCAGGCGTACTGAATGTGTATTTGAACTTCTTGCCGTATATGATCGTCTTATTATCCCATAGCCCATCCTCGCTCACCAGCACGAAGTCGATCATCGGTGATCTCTGCATATTGATCCAGTTCAATTTCTCTCCTGCGCGAATTGTCGGAGTTTTCGGTGTGAGCGAATACTTATCCAGATATATGGGTTTTGGAGGTCTCAGCGTGACGTTCTCGGCTGGAGTCGGTATCTGCGTCGGTTCTGGCGTCGGCGTTGCGGTTGGTGTCAATACCGGTGTCGGCTGAGGTGTCTGTGTCGGTTCTGGCGTCGGTGTCGGAGTGACATCACCGCCCCCATCAAGGCATCCGGCAAAGAGCACAGCGAGCAACAATGTTGCAACCGTCAGCAATTTCAATTTCATCATAGCCATTTATTGATGCACTTGGTTGTAAAGTTGTTGGTTCGATCGTAAGTGGATTGCCATGACTTCGGGGCATACGGACACGAATCCGAATCCGACCACCGACCGCGCTCAATACCGTTCCGCCTACCACCCAAATCCGGTATGAATAAAATCAGAAGATTTTGTAATGCCAGTCGGATGTATAACAGCGCAAGACGTGAAGGCAGAGATTAACAACGCCTTTCGCGTCTCTCTCGCCTTTGCGCCCCTGCGTTAAATTGGAAAACAATAACGCAAAGACGCAATGGCGCAAAGAACAAAAGTCTCCGTGTGTATTTCACTGGAATTTTCGGTTGTGCCTTGGAAAACAAAACGAGAAAGACGCAATGGTGCATAGAACAAAAGTCCTCCGTCAGTGATCATGTTTTATGAGCATCGGTCGCTGTGTGTTCATGGTCCGATTGCCCATCACAAAAATCGGAAGATTTATTACGAATTAGCATAATCGTATGATACACGCAACCATGAGATCAAGGAGGTTCCATGAACAAATTAATTGAATGCCCGAAATGTAAAAGCCGTTTGTACCGCTGTGGAGGGGTGCAGGTCTGCATCAGGTGTGGGTACTGGACCATAATCGGAACAGCGAATCTGGATTCGATCATCATCTCATGATCACCGCGATCAGGGGTTCAGTCCCCCTCCAATACATCCTTCACCTTCTCAAAGATTCCTTTGTGTTTTTTTTCACCCTTCGTACCCGTCTTAGTGTCACCCTCTATCTCCTGCAGTTCGGTTAGGAGTTCCC
>JAYEFS010000359.1:0-2205 GCA_034658695.1 Methanobacteriota archaeon
CATGGATAAGACCGTGACAACCGAGATGTGGGTCTGCACATCAAGAGCGATTCGAGACCGGTACCTCAATCTCGTTTTGGGAATTGAGTATAGCGGCGCAAAGGTTGTCTGCAACACGTGTATAGTTGTAACACCCGTCTGCGAACGATACGACTGCATGATGGTCGCATCTGGAAAAGCGCTTGCGTATGTGCCGCAGATGTGCGGGGCAGATGCCATGCTCGGGAGTCTTGAGGATTGCGTGAACGCGGCAGTGGGGAGCTGAACAGTTACGTGTCCCAACGCTACTCTCAAAAAGATTTTCCGCTTCTTTAAGGGTTATTGTTGTGGTTTTTCTTAAAACAGCGTCGGTGCCTAATTTGCCAATGTTTCCAAGCAGTTTCATACCTTTAACTGTTAACTTCTCTTCCTTTTGAAACTCAATCAATATCTGCTGCAACAACGCAAGTCCGATAGGTTCATCTCTTCCATAAGCCCACGCGTTGAACCAGATCGTCTTGACACCCCTACCATCTCCAAACCTCTTCTCAAGCATTCTCATCAAGCTCGTCTTCCCGCTACCCCACTTCCCATGAATACCAATGGTTAGAGGGCTCTTGATATCAAAATCCCTTATAATCCCCAGAAGAATGTCAGCATAGTAATCAAAGCCCAACCTGTCTTCTGTTGTCGGTGAATCCCCGAATACTTTTATTTTGGGCGTCTCCTCAGCCATGCAGAATGATGAGTGCTATTCGTATTTATCTATGGCGCCCGGATGCTACGAAAAGTCTCATAAGTAGCGACGGGACTTTTGGAGACATCCTCACGCATTCACACCATGCTCAGGTATTCAATCTCATCAGCATCCATCTCTCTCAGAAAGTATGTCTTTGTGTCTGGATGGTGTTTTTTCACGTTGCGAAAGAGACGTCGGTCATTTGTTATGAACGCAGAATCCATATAGTCGGCACAGGCGAAAACAACGGTATCAAATCCGCTCAAATGGGTTTTAATCCCTCTGTCTACGCAGTATGCCGTGAAATTTTCGTTCAGGTACAGGATTTCAGTGGTGTGTCCCTTTAGTCGCTCGTAAACCGCTTTAGCGATATCACCGCCCACTGCTCTGCTCATGATAATCGCAACTTCTATCAAAACCGTTGAAGGAATTACCAACTCGTGGTCGCCCCTGATCACACTTTTATAGATACGATCCGCTTTATCATGTAAAGCTGCAAATTCCTCAAACTGCTCCTTATATATCTTTTTAGTGGGTTTGACAAAAGCATAAACAAGCACATCACTGTCGATTGTGAGTTTCATCACTATACCAGATATCGCTTCTCCCGCATCTTTCCAATCTCAGCAGTAGGATCCAACGGTTCTTTCAAGTTCCTTGATATCGTTTCCTTCATAGCTTCGTGGTTCTCAAGTTCGAGCTCTATATCCCGTTGTTCTTTGGATTTAGAGATGTATCGCAGAAGATCATGGATCTCATCGTCCAATCCGAGTAACCGTCTCTCGACCTCAGCCATATCCATTTTATCCACCTGTTACCCATATTCTGATGAGAGCAATATAAAACATCTCCCGCACCTTCACTCCACAACCCTCACCGTGATCAGATTCGTGGTTCCGGCAACGAAGATCGGAACCCCGGTTGTCAGCACCACCCGGTCGCCGACATTCACAAAGCCAGTATCCATCGCGGACCGTACCGATGCGTCCATTGCCCCGTCAGTGGTCTCCGCAATCTCGGCTATGCGTGAGTTGACGCCCCAGATGAGCGCGAGTCTGCGATATGTTGTCTCATCAGTCGTGACCGCGATGATCGGGGTCTTGGGTCGGTACATCGAGACGACCGCTGCGGTGCTTCCTGAGAACGTGGTTGTGATGATCGCCGTGGCATTGAGATCGTGTGCAAGCTGGCAGACGGCATGCCCGATGCCACGTTCAATCGAAAGGTCGGTCGCGCCGGTCTCTTCTGCCGTGCGCACGTGCCATCCCGCTGACTCGGTCGTTCTCGCAATCCGATCCATCATCTCGACGCTCTCGATCGGATAGTCTCCGACTGTAGTCTCTCCCGAGAGCATGATCGCATCTGTTCCGTCCAGTATGGCGTTTGCGACGTCTGTCGCCTCGGCGCGGGTCGGGATCGCATCATGTATCATCGATTCGAGCATCTGGGTTGCGGTGATCACAGGCTTGCCCACCACATTACACGCC
>JAYEFS010000360.1:0-9681 GCA_034658695.1 Methanobacteriota archaeon
GTGCAAGAAAAACCAGTAGCAATCGGTTCAATCCAATTGGAAAGATGCTTTCGCTCCAGTACTAAAATGAAACAAAAATGGGACCAATTCAGTACGGGGTATACACATCCTTTCATCACCCTATGATAGGATCACCTCCAATACGTGAATGCGTGGTCTCTTCTCTGGTGATACTGAAATCATAGTAGTCCCTTCGACGCCACGCTTAAACTATACTCCACACCGGCATAAACTGCGCTTTTTTTATTGGTTGAGCCAAACTGATACAACCCACAAACAAGGACTCAGCGCCTTGCTTACACTACGGTTTCAGAAATTTGAAAAATCTCAAGTTGTGGCGGTGTGGAGTATAACCACGAGATTACACAGATTTTCACGAGAACGACTACCAGCTTCTTGTGTTAATCTTGTGAATCTCGTGGGTTTTCGCCTCAGCTAAGCACATACCATAACTCTACCCCCCTGCCGCAGCCTGGAGGATCATCAGCGCATCTACTGATGTGACCAGTCCGTCATTGTTCACGTCCGCGGCTGGATTCCATCCGCCATTGACTGCGAGCTTGAGTGCGATTGCAGCGTCCGCGTGGGAGAGGACGTAATCGTTGTTGAGGTCGCCTTCAATTCCGGTGTTCACCACGAATACACCACTGACTGCGGTTGCGGGTACTGTAGCTACATTTGCATTCACGAGTTTAACAACCCCAAGCGTGAGTGGGCTCGTCTCCCCGCCACTCCCGACCGCAAGAAGTTCGATGTTGGCAAGCGCTATCGGGCTGTCCGGTCCGAATGGAGTGCCGATGAAGACGGATATGAACGCTTCGCCGGCTCTGTTATCGGCATTCGTAATGAGGATTCCGATATTATCGCCCTCTGTTATGCTGGTGACATGCACAACAGTTGGGTCGTAGTACAGGGCGAGTGTGGTTGCGCCGAAGTTGGTCATGTTGTTGATTGTTATCTGTGTGGTTGTGGTGTTGTTCGATTGCGCGCTGGCGTCGGCAATTGCGACGATTGCCGTGTCGCCCGGCTGATACTCTCTGCAAAAATCGGTGTGGTTGTACTTGCCGGTAGAGTGCCCCATTTTATCTATTGGATACTTTTCTTCAGCCGTACAAAGGGTTAACCACGTCTCAAAGCTTCCACTGTACCCTGTGCTGTAGATGTCAGCTCCATTAAATCGCAGAGTAATATTCCGGATGCCGGAATCGAGATATGTCATGTTCCATTCATCGCCAAGCCACCCGTGCTGATCGCTCGCTTCGTTGTTATATTCCAGACCGCCGTACCATTCGAACATTCCCGCCTTTGTGACGTTGACCTCCGCCTCGATCACAAGGTAGTCGTACAATGTGTCATTGTCCGTGTCCAGTCCGTAATCAATGAAATTGCCAGTGAACTCTGCTGGCGGTCTCTGGAACTCGGTGTAGTCGTAGTTGCTTGTGGACACTCTCCTTTCATCGAGCAGGTATCCTTTGCCGGACTCTCGCAGGTTTAACCGCGTTTCAAAGCTTCCATTGTACCCTTCACGGTAGATTTCGACTCCGTCAAACCGCAGAGTAATATTCCGGATGCCGGAATCGAGGTAGGTCATGTTCCGGTCACCGTCAAGCCACCCGTGCTGACCGCTTGCTTCGTTGTGATATTCCAGACCTCCCCCAAATCCAAACATTCCCGCCTTTGTGACGTTGACCTCCGCCTCGATCACAAGGTAGTCGTACAATGTGTCATTGTCCGTGTCCAGCCCGTAATCAACGAAATTGCCAGTGAACTCTGCTGGTGGTCTCTGGAAATCGGTGTAGTCGTAGTCGCTTGTGGATGCCCACATTTCATCGAGCATGTATCCTTCTCCGGACTCTATTAGGTTTAATCGCGTTTCAAAGCATCCATTGTACCCTTCAAGGTAGATTTCGACTCCGTCGAACCGCAGGGTGATATTCTGGATGCCGGAATCGAGGTAGGTCCTGTTCCAGTCACTGCCGAGCCACCCGTGCTGACCGCTCGCTTCGTTGTTATATTCCAGATCGCCGTACCATTCAAACATTCCTGCCTTTGTGACGTTGACCTCAACTTCCACTACAAGGTAGTCGTACAATGTGTCATTGTCCGCGTCCAGCCCGTAATCAATGAAATTGCCAGTGAACTCTGCTGGTGGTCTCTGGAAATCTGTGTGGTTGTAGTGCGCGGTGGTGTATGCGACTTCCCGGTGATCCACCTCTTCGTACAATGCCGTTACATTTTCTGGCTTGACTGGTTCTTCAGGCATGACTATGGGTGTCGGTACTGGCATGGGTGGCATCGGATACGGCTCTGAATGCGTTGTATCGTACAGGCAAAGGTTTCGTAGATCGTATCGTCCATCGTAGCCGTTCTGTCTGAGAGCCGGTCCGTAGAACCTTAATTGGACGGTCTGGTTTCCGGAATCCAGGTATGTGCTGTTACTGTCACCATCCACGGACATGCCGCCGTGCTCGCACAATGTGGCACGTACATTATAGTTCCCAGCCTCGATCACGTCCACGCCGACATCGATTACCAGATAGTCGTACAACCCGTCAGAATCAGTGTCCGCGCCATTGTCCGAGTAAACATCGGTAAATATCGCTGGCAGTGGCTGGAACTCCGTGTAATTATAATGCTCTGTTGTATAGTTACTGCGATCGATCAGATCCCCTCTACGGCTGTACATATAGAGATATATGCTGTATGTGCCGTTGATTCTGTTCTTCCAGATACCTGTGCCTTCGAAATCGAGTTGAACCGTCTGGTCGTCTGCACCGGTCGCCTCTACAAGGGTGTCTGCCCAGAGGTAGTTGCCAGCCCCATCTTCCAGCCGTCCTCTCAACTGGTATTCTCCCGAAATTCTACAATTCAGGCTGACATCCACTGTCAGGTAGTCATGCAGACCGTCGCCATTGATATCACGCCCGTGATCCGGACCGATTCCACTGAAGAGTGGCGTCTGAACAACGAAACTTATCGGGACGTCAAACGTCTCCTGATCCGAGGAGATCTCTATTGCTGCAGCATAATCCCCTGGTTCAACAGAGTCTGGCACGCTCATCGTTGCTGTGAAATTAATATTGCTTCCGGATGGCAGTCTGCCGATAGTATCATTGTCGAAACTGATCCAATCACATGATTCATGCCGGTAGAAGTCAACCGCCCCTCTGAATGATGCGAACTCAGTATATGGGCGTAGATACCTGCCGTATATCGTGACTTGCCATCTCCCCGGGGCAGGCTCGGTCACGCGGATCCTTGCAACACCTGAATTCGTGTATGAGTAACCTGCGTAATTTCCATCCGGACTGCGCAACTCGAGATACAACTCACAATCCACGTCGTCGCATTTCACAGCCAGTTCAAATTGGTCCTGACCGGATGGGACATCAAAGTACTCGGAAACATTTCCTTGTTCCATAACCGAGCCTTTGAATCGGTGGGCTTCGGTGATGTTTAGTATGATTGCGTCAAGCGATGCGTTCGAGAGTCCGATACCGTCGTTTGCAACAGAGAACAACTGAGACGTTACGTCATTCGGTGTCAGGACTCCGGGATTCCATCGGGGTGGCGTGCACGTCACTGTGTAGATCGCAACACTGCCATTGAACGTGGTGGTTTCCGGGATATCATTACCATAAACAATCGCCATCCATCTGCCTGCAGAAGGATCCTTTACAATCTCAGTATCGGTATCAGCCCTGCTACGTTGATTGTGGTCTATACATTCGTGTCGCGGGGTAAAGAGAATGAGGTTAGAATCACCAGTATAATCCTTCAGAGCCACTTCAAGCCGCTCGGCACTCGCCGGAACATCAAAATAGAAGTATTCCAACTCGCAATCGTCCAGTGAACCATTGAACGCTCCGCGCCCATCAGTTATCTCTACGGACTGAGCGATATTCACAGTCACTGGCACCGAGAGAACATCCCCCTCATTGCCGCTTATCGTTATATTTCCGGTATACATTCCGGAATTGACTCCATCCGGTACGGTCAGCGTGGTATAACACGTCTCCTGCCCGTTTGCCGGGATTGAGTCGGGAAGTGGCTGGACGATTATCCAGTCGCCGGCAGTGCCGCTGGTAGTGATCGTCACCCCTGATAGTTCCTCATCTGTTGCGAAGACAAACTTTGCAAAGTCTTCGCAGCCCGGCGAAACTGCATATACCTTCTTGGTGGGTCGGTCTGCTCCGTACGCAAGCCCGGTGTATGCCCATACGCCAGCGATCCACCTGTCAGGAACGATTCCTGCCAGCGGATCATTATTGACTGCAAGATATGCCTGATACACATCGATTTCCCCGGTCCCCTGATAGAATTCCTCGTATTCATGCCCTTCTGTGTTGTCCAGTTTGACAGCGGTTGTAGTCATGGCAGCTTTCACCCCTGCCGGCGTCAAATCCGGGTTCGCCTGGAGCAGCAGTGCGGCTGCGCCCGCGGTGTATGGTGCCGACATGCTTGTGCCGCTCGCCGTGACGTAGTAATCATCCACCGGCTCGCTCATCTCAGTATCCCATGCCCTGCACGATATAATGTCCACGCCAGGTGCTACGAGCGTTGGTTTTGTCCTTCCGTCACTGGTAGGACCTGAACTGCTAAACTCGGCTACGCGTCCGTATTGATCTGACGCGCCGACCGTTATCGGTTTGACTGCATCACCTGGCGAACTGATGTCGGAATCGATGCAACCGGATGTTAAGATCAAAATCACTGCCAGAAGACCGATCATGACCAGTTTGTTTGCGCCCATCTTGATCACCCCGAGTTCCCTGCTGCAGTACAGACGACAACTCCCGCATCCATTGCCGCATCAACAGTCATGCACTCTGGCTTGGACTGGACATCGCCAGGATTGAAACCACCCATACTTATGCTGATCACGTCTGCCCCGTTATCAACCGCCCATTCGATACTGGCAATCAAACCGGACAGCTCCCCGTTTCCTTCACTATCCAGAATCCGTGCATTCATGAGCAGGGCGCCGGGGGCAACTCCTTTATACCTCCCGCCCGACGCTTCCCCGGTTCCGGCGATTATGCCCGCGCAATGTGTTCCATGCCCGTTTTGGTCATCTGCGGTCATCGCATCATCCACAAAGTTCTTCTCGGCTATGATCTTGCCATAGAGATCGGGGTGATTCTTATCAATCCCTGTGTCAATTATTGCGACAACTATGCCGCTTCCATCGATCCCCTCATCCCACACTCTTTCTTCGGTTCCTTCTCCGCGCTCTGCCGCCAATTCTGCGGGTCCTGACGACCCCACAGATCCCGCCTGCGCGGGCTCTTCAGCCTCTATCGGCGCTATCAGATGAATCTCACGGTCGAGGTACACACATTCAACATCCGGAAGATCTGCGACCTCTTTGATTGATTCGGCAGGTATCTCTGCAGTTATACCGTTAATAATATGATACTGATGCTTTATCTCTATATTGTTGTCTCGAAGCGCGCCAACAACGCTTTTCTGGCTCGTGAGTGACGAGACGTGCTGTCTGGATTTTAACAGTACGATCACGTCTATAAACTCACCTGACTTGCTCTCTTCCATCTTTTTTGTCAGTTCAGTCCCCACGCTCGAATCCTTTGACCCGTGCGCCTGGATACTGTTCTGCCACTCCGCGGGATACTGTTCGGCGATCAATGTTGATATCGTTGCTTCGAATGGCTGGTCTGTTGACCTGTTATTTTCAGTCGATGCAGTCGCATAAAATACCAGTGTAACAGCCAAGATTACTGCAATTGCAGCAATGGTTCTTCTTTTCATCATGGTTTTGTGCCTCCTATTCACGGTCCGTATATGGTTGTATGTGTCTGCATGTACTCTACTTGATTATCGCCTTCTGCAGCCGACAACCATCTGGACATTACGCTTATAGAACAAAAAGCTTTCCATAGAATAGAGTTACAAAATTATTAGACGCCAAGTTTGTTCTTAATCTTTTATATATCTGAATTTCGTGGTGTACGTTTCGATTAATCATCAGAAAAGTTCTTAACCGCCGCAACCACCAATAACCACATGGCGAATCCTTTCGACATAAGACTGGGCGATATCCTCAGGATTGTGTTCGCGGTGATTGTAGTCATGGTGATCTACAGATCACTTGTCTTCCTGATCGGAATGGCAAAGGCGATAATCATAGTAATTGCGATATACATCATCTACAAAATTCTCAAAGCGATCATCTGACGACATATTTATATGATCGGATCGCTATGGTGGAAGCATGGGACTATTCAAACGGATGGAGATCGTGGTGAAATCCAAGACAAGCAAACTCCTCGACCGATTCGAAGATCCGAGAGAGACGCTTGACTACTCCTACCAGAAGCAACTGGAACTGCTCCAGCAGGTGAAACGCAGCACAGCCACGGTCGTCACGACCAAGAAGCGGCTCGAACTCCAGAGGACGAAATTGCAGCAGAATATGCAGAAACTCGATGGGCAGGCAAGAGATGCAATCGCTGGCGATCGGGAGGATCTTGCACGTCTCGTGCTTGAACGGAAGAAGGCGAACGAGATTGAGATTGAGAACCTCACCACGCAGATCGAAGAGCAGGAGATAGAGCAGCAGAAGCTCATCCAGACGGAAAAGAAACTCTCAGCGAAGATTGAAGCGTTCAGGACGAAGAAAGAGACGATAAAGGCTCAGTACACCGCTGCTGAAGCGCAGGTGAAGGTGAAAGAGGCAGTCACCGGAATCTCGGAGGAGATGGCTGATGTGGGCTTTGCGATCGGGCGTGCTGAGGAGAAGACCGAGACTATGCGTGCGAAATCGGCTGCTCTGGATGAGATGGTCGAACTCGGAGCGCTTGATGAGATCGGCGGCGAGGATGAGATCGAACGGGAACTCAGGAAGATGCAGACCACAACAGGCGTGGACGCTGAACTCGAAAAACTCAGAGCGGAGATGGGAAAATGATCATAAGAGTCGTAAATGAGGGTCAGTATGAGGTGAACGATGATCTGCTGGATGGTCTGAACAAACTCGACAATGAAATCGTGAGTTTGCTTGAATCCGGCGACGAAACAAGGTTCAGAGACGTGTTGAGCAAGTTTGTGTCGATGATACGGGAAAACGGGACGTCTCTTGACCCTGAGACCATTGTGGAGTCTGATCTGATCGTTCCGCCCGAGGATCTCACGCTTTCGGAGGCGGCGAAGGTCTTCAGCGGAGAGGGACTCATACCGGATTAGACCCGGGTACCGCAGGTATCGCACAATCTTCAGCAACATTTATATCTGGAAAGGGATTGGAATTCATATCTATCACATATAGGAGGCTTCGGCATGGATTATGCAGAAATGTCAGATAAACTCGTAAACTTGTTAGGACTAAATGGAAAACCGATAGCGGTTTCACTCATAAAGAGAACAGAGGACATCCCGGAGAGTCTGTCGGAAATTGAGAAGCCCAGACGGTACTGTCAGATGCTCCAGGATGCTAGATTCAAAGATATCGTGAGCCTTGCAACCGCAGACACGCACGCGTGTAAGGGCGGCGCAGCAGCAATCGGGCTGATCGATTACGGTCCGAATCTCAAGACCGGCGCACTCTACCACTACAAGCTGAACAAAGAGGTCACACTCGGTGTTGCCAAGCGCGTCGTTGACAACATGCCACGACCCGCGCCCAAATCAACAATAGCAACGATCACCGCGCCGCTTGACAAAGCACCGACCGACCCCGATGGTGCAGTACCGGATGTAGTCGTGATCATGGCTGGAGTGATCGCAGCGAGACGGATTGTTCAGGCAGTGATATACCGGCATGGTGGACGGTTCAATGCGAACTTCGCGGGCATACAATCGACGTGCGCGGATGCTACGGCGTATCCGTATATCTCTGGCAACGCGAACGTCTCGATCGGGTGCGATGGTGCGGCAAAGAACGCAGGGCTTGCTGATGACGAGCTCGTGGTCGGAATACCCGCGGAACTACTTGAGGAGATCACCGGGACGTTGAGCGAGTGCGCGCCCGGGTGGGACGACTGGCAGAAGGGGCGCGTCGACTACGTCCGGAAGAATATCTGAGAGGCGTAATCTACGCAATTGCGTAAGGTCGTGTAATCTTGTGGTTGGTTGGTAAAAACCACGGGATTACACGGATTTCCACAAGATTTCTGTGTTAATCTTGTGTGATCTCGTGGTTTTATACTGTTCCGCATGTATAATTTAGAACTGTGGATGGCAGCCAGGAGGTCTCAACGAACACCGGGGGGCGGGTCAGGTCAAAATCCTTAAGTAATTGTAGCCCCCAACATTAAAGCAGAAGGCGGATGGGGAGATATGGGCATGTCAACAATATTAGCAACTGGTTTGAGTAAAAGTGGCGGCAGTTCCGCAGAAACAGCCAGAGACGCCGTAATGCAGGCAAAAGAGAAGTTGGGAACTGATCGGGTAGATCTTTCTATCGTATATTCCTCAAGCGAGTATGATCACGGCGAGGTGGTGGATGCGGTAAGGGAAGCCACTGGAAATGCGCCTTTGATCGGAGCTTCCTCGGCAGGGGAGTTTACCGAGGGGAGAGTCGAGAGCGGGAGCGTGGCTGTGGGTCTGCTTGCATCAGACGAGATCAAGGTATACACTGCCATTGCGAAAGGCGTTAAAGAGGATCCGGAAGCTGCAGTGAAGGAGATTGCGACAAAGCTGCCCGACAGCGTGGATGGTTACCCATACCTGACCGCAATTATCCTGATCGACGGCTTATCAGGCGTTGGCGAGGAGGTTACGTTGCTCGCGTCATATCTCCTCGATAATGGACTCAGTATCGTTGGTGGCATGGCTGCCGACAATTTCAGAATGGAAGAGACCCGAGTCTTCGTTGATTGCAGCGTATGCGCCGATGCGCTCGGTGTCTGCCTTTTTGCCTCGAAGATGCCTCTCTTTACTGGAATTAAGCACGGACACATCCCTCTGAGCGAACCGTTGAAGGTGACCAGGTCAAGGGGTAACGTGCTTTACGAGATTAACGGGATTCCTGCCTGGGATGTCTGGAAGAGAGAGACGAGAGAGGCTGCCCAACGAAGGGGTATGGATGTGGAGACGCTCATTGACCCTGCCGAAATTGCGCAGTTCTTCACAAACTACATACTCGGTCTGGCGACAGAGGATTCGGGTCAGTACAAGATCAGGTGGCCTGTTGGCATAAACGACGACTGCTCTCTCAACTTCACATGCGGCATCGCTGAGGGGTCGGTCTTCAGGATCATGGACGGAAGCAACCTCGTAGATCATATCGATGCGGCAAGGGTGGCTGTAGATATGGCGAAGAAATCCGCGGAGAGTGCAGGTTACTCCGAATTTGCCGGAATCCTCGTCTTCGATTGCGCAGTTAGGCAGTTGATGCTCGGGGAGCGATTCTCTGAGGCTGTGGACGGCTTCAAGAGCGTTATGCCCCAGGTTCCGATTTTGGGATGGGAGACATACGGCGAGATCCGGCTGGAGCCCGGTAAGTTCAGCGGATTTCACAACACAACAGCCGTTATTTTGCTTCTGCCAGGTAAAGAATGACGATGAATGATGTCGGTGTGGAAGTATACGGCATAGCGGGGACGATGTGATGAAGATAAGGAAGAGTGAGCTGGTAAACACCTATGCTCAGAGTATCGGCATAGGTGCGTCCGGAGAACTCATTGATAAAAAGATACACGCCGCAGCACTGGAAGATGGGTC
>JAYEFS010000361.1:0-2190 GCA_034658695.1 Methanobacteriota archaeon
CGAACATGTAGTTGCCGCCTTCGTCCCTCTCCGGTCGCATGAACATCATATAACCCTGATATTCGGACGAACTCAGGTATTTGGGCAAGAACTTCCGCTGAGCCAGCGTGTGCATCTCGATACGTGTACCGTCCCCGAACCATGCAAGGTAACCTTTTGTGATCTCTGTTCCATACGTGTCAGAGGGATACATCAGCGGCTCAAGTGGCGTCCCCTCGAGCTCCTCTGAATTGATATATCGTGCTCCAAACGCAATCGGGGGACTCATGTTGAGCCCGTCCGTAATCGAATCGAGCCTGTGATCAATCAGCTTTCCAGCCCGGCTCAGCGAAACGCGATTGTCTGGCGTTTCTATGGACTGTGGCATATTATCATTGCTATCAGAGTCGTCACTTCCCCAGAAAAGAGATGCAAGTGGAGCTGCTACCATTATAATCACCATGAATCCCGCAATTGCTATTGCAAAGATCGTGGATCTGCTGTATTTTGCCATGCAAGCCAATCTTTGCGGCGGATGTTATTAACTTTATCGAGAGCGGATGGCTCCCAGATCGCCCGTGCGTTCGACTCGTCCGAAAAAGCATCCTGCGGAATCGAAAACGCCTCAACCAACCGTCGCGATGATCTCAGCGAAAGCGTCCAACACGTAGCGCAGATCGTCTTCTGACAACTGGTATGTGCTCAATTTAAAATATTTTGTAAGTCCGGACTTGATTCCGTGAATATTCCGTTTCTTGAGTTCCTTGTAGAGAAAAAACCTGCCTTTCTTCGCATGCTTCGATATTTCGTAGAGAACAGGTGCCTCAAAGAATATCAGGTCGTGGTTGTGCGGTTTGTCCCCCATCTGAATCATGCCGAGGCTTTCCATCTGTTCCGAGAACCATCTCGCCTTTTTAACCTCGTGATCCCATTCCAAAACCCGTGCCTTAACCGTGGGAAACGATGCGATCAGCGTCATGATAGTTGCGCCACGTGCCGTGCACCCGAGAAGCTCAAGTTCCTTGTTCTTGTTATACGCAGATCGTCTTAGCACGAGGTCGTGGTACTGCTCGCTTACCCCGAGAACGCCAACAGGACCGCAGGCTGCCATTGACTTGTGCCCGCTGCCGGCAATGAAATCCGCGCCGAGATCCTTTGCAGATACCGGCATGCGTCCGACTGAATAGGCGCAGTTCAGAAGCAACGGGACATCGTACTCATGGCAGATTGTGGATACCCTCTTCGCATCCACGATGTTTCCGTAATTCCCGTCAGGATATGTCAGAACCGCAAGAACCACCTCTTCACCTGACTTTTGCTGCTCCTCTATATTCTCCGCGTACCCTTCCGGGTCGATTCTGTATTCCGGGCGATCCGAGACCGGAACCTGTGATATGCCGAGTCCTGCCCGCTCTGTCGCAACAAGAGATGTGTAATGCGCGTTTCCGTCCATGACAACGCAGCCGTCCTTCTTGCCAAGCGCGTGCATCACTGCGAATATGCTCTCACGTGCTCCGTTTGTGACTCTTGCGTGGTCGACTCCGAGGAACGCGGGCAGGTCCTCGTACACGAAATTGTGAATCGGCGGTTTCTTGATCTCCTCAAGCTTGCCGGGACAGAAATCGCAGATCGAGTATCCGTCGCCCCATTCTGCGAGTGCGCATCTTGCCTCAGGTGTGAGCAATCCGCCGCGCTGGAGCGGGTCGATGTTAATCATTCCGAGCGTGCTGCGTTTGAGGGTGGATTTCTTTGTCATGTGAGTTCACTCGTTCTTCTTGATATCGATAAGCTGGAAACCAATCACAAAATAAGTTCCATGAACCTCTTCAAAATGATCTTTGACTGCCAACGCTGCTGCTTTTCCGTCAATCATACTCTTCCTCAAATTGGATGTATGAATGCGCAGTTATTAAATCTACCTGATTCGTAACTATACTCCACACCGTCTCACCCTTAGTCGGCGGCTGGTAAAAGCTTTTAGCCACATATAAACACTGATTACCCGGATTTTACCTACAACTCACTTGAACAGATTCATGGAATCTCATGCAGCTCCAGATGGTGTGACAGCCCCCCCCTCTTCCGTAAAGTTTATGTAGTATGGCATCTCATAATGATAATGATAATAAGGTAATCAACTGTGTGCGTGGGGCACACAAAATTCCTTATCACTACAACAGGTGGCAACACCGGTTGCACAAACCGGAGATT
>JAYEFS010000362.1:0-9643 GCA_034658695.1 Methanobacteriota archaeon
TGACGCAAAGGCGCAAAGATTGGAAACCACAGAATCCATCAGAATCAGGATTTTTGCATCAAATACTGAACGAAACAAAAACGGGATCAGTTCGTTGTAGTGGTTTCATTAGTCCGATTATGAACCCAGCCTATCAGCCCAATTCTTTCACGGTGCAAGAAAAACCAGTAGCAATCGGTTCAATCCAATTGGAAAGATGCTTTCGCTCCAGTACTAAAATGAAACAAAAATGGGACCAATTCAGTACGGGGTATACACATCCTTTCATCACCCTATCTCTTGCCCTGCGCGATGTGGGGATCATCCATGATGTCCCGTGCCCGACCATGCTCGCCTATCCTTCTACTGCAAGTTGCAGGATCATGCGTGCGTCGAGCACATTCACGTATCCGTTCTCATCCATGTCAGCCGCACTGTTGTATCCACCGGATACTGCGATCTTGAGCGCGATTAACACATCTGCCGACGTAACACTGCCGTCACGATCGAGATCTCCCTTCTGCGAAACAGCAGAATTGATCATGGACTGTCCATTCCGATAGTAGCTTCCACGTCCGGTGCCCCACAGAACCCGCGCACCGGCGGTTCCCGGAAGATCGTAAGCCACGACACCGGAATTGACCGTGTTCAAGACCAGTTCGAGGTCGGAATCACCGTCGATATCCGCAAGCGTCGGAGCAGCGAGCACACCGTTCCAGGTGCCTGACTTCTTTGCGGGAGGCAGATCCATCTCGTGAATCACATTCCCGCTATGATCAAGAATATGGAGCTTGCCTAGGCGTTCGGTTTCTTTCTGAACCCATGAGCCAAAGACTACCTCTGCGTTCCCGTCGTTGTCAAGGTCAGCCACGACCGGCTCTGTTGCGAAGCGATAAAAGCCCTCTGATGCGTCATAGACCGAATATGGCCAGTTGCCGTGCTCGGTTTTGTCCAGCCAGAATGCATGCATCCGCCCGTCGTAGGATGGGTAAAGGATCTCAATTGTGCCATCACCGTTGAGATCAACGGTCACCGGATTTGGCTGCACGCTCTCAATTACGGCATAATCCTGAATGATTGGCGCTCCCGTCTCAATCGGCGGTGTCGTCCAGTCGAATCCGTCAGCATTGAAACGGCTGCGATCCGAATTGAGGATGTAGGGCGTGTTGTAGAGGTCGGTGTATGGGCTGGTATGGCAGTTGTGGACATCTCCGATTACAACGATCTCGTTTACGCCGTCTCCGTTGACATCAACCACATTTGCAGGTCCGTTTGCGAAGTTCGCCCTTGCCGTAAACTCTGTGTAGCACGGACCCCACCCGCGGGTCTCGTATTCGAGATCGATGTATGCGGGAACCTCGCCCCAATGATCCATGTCATGACCGGAATTTCCATGATACATCTCGTTGGTTCCGATGTGAGTTCCGTCCGCCTCGTAGGCGCAGATTGTGATCGTATCGGATGGAACGATCAGTTCGGGCAGCCCATCGCCGTCGATGTCGCCTGTGCCGATGTTGTCGTTGTAGGTACCCCACGCTGAGCCTTCATCACCATCTGCCAGCCTTGGCCAGCCAGACCTGATGCTTCCGTTGTGCTCAAAGACCCAGACGTTCGTGTCATCGCCGCGTGCCAGCCCGCAAGCGATCTCCATATCGCCGTCACCGTCAAGATCGGATACGGCAAGCGAGCGGAACTCGTTTCCAGCAGGTTGCTGGGGCCATCCCGGCTCGAAGTAGCCTTCGTTGTTGTAGACTGAGACGTAGCCACGACCGTGTGCGGTCACAATCTCGATTGCGCCGTCATTGTCCACGTCAGCAATTACGACTCCGGGCCATGTACGCCCGACGTTCTCAACGCTGTTTGGATCCTCGCTCAGGTCGTGCCCGGACTTCGCGCGCCACAAAAGGTCGCCTGTCGTGCCGTTGAGCGCAACGACTGCGTAAGCCGAAGCAACAATCTCCATATCACCGTCAGAATCCAGATCAGCCACCGCTGGCGAAGAGTACCAGCCGGTCTCGCACCACGAACTGTAGCAGCCGCATTGCTGCCACTTGAGAACCGGTTTCGCGATCTCGCTTCCATCCACAGCATATACCGCAGATGCCAGTAGAGATAGAACTAGTACAGTACGGATTGCAATTCTCTTTTGCATAAGTATCACCTCTCGTTGTCTGATTGCCTCAGATGTTCGAGGGGTATATAGTACTTACTGTACATAGCTCCTGAAAGATCCCTGTAGTCCCCGTCCGGATCTTTGACCATGACCGTGGCACGCACAGTTATTCGGGTTATGACTCCATGATAGGTCACTCCGCCGTATTCAAACGAGACATTGGAGCCCACTCGCAGATCGTACTTCTCATGGGCGCGCTCTACCTGTGTCACCAGCCGGTGGGTGACATCAGTGTGTCCGAAGATGTCTCTACTCAGACGCTTGAAACGAGGGCTGGAACAGCTCGTGGAACCAAAGTGCACCTGCTCCAGAAGATGGATGATCTCGTGCTCAAGGATGCGCATGGTCGCCTCGAGCCGGTCACGGCAGATGACGCCGTTCACGGTCACCTGTCGCGTGACATCACTAAACGTCTGGAAGATGAGCATTGTTGATAACACGATCGTATGCGTGCCGATTGCGTCCCTGTGTTCGATCTTTCCGCCTGCCTTAGTCATTCGATCAGATAGGCGAAAAAAGATCTTGCCACTATAAGTCTTGTTGAAAAATCCGTCAAAGAAATGGGTGTCGCACAGATCAAAGAGACGTGCAAGGTCTTCTGGTCCTATTGCGTTGAAGTTCCCCTGATCGATGTTTTTGGATTCCGCAAGGATTGTGCGATATATCTTTCGCCGCTTCTTCATGATCTGCCTGGACGTATATTTCAAATTGGTTAAATTTTTCTTCATTCTACCGTCGGCGGTGGTCATCCAATCGCTTAATCACACAATCACTGAGCCACATGCATCCGCCGCTCTGTTTGCCCCTTCCACTCCGTATCAGTCGCAGTCCTGATCATGATCTTGTGCGCAGCAATTTCAGCCTTCCTCTTCGCATCGAACGCATCGGCACCCATTGCAAGTGCGATTCCCATCCGCTCCTCAACGATCCACCCGGCATGGTACGCGAGCGGTTTTCCGAACATATAGATGTTAGTACCGGTAACAGTCATCGCATCGAATAGACCCTTATACTCGGGATCAAAACCCTGCGCAGGCGAGATTATCACATGAGATGCTGCAGGTGCGATCGGATCAAATAGCCGGTAGCCATCCTCTATTCGTGCGGGAATAGGGAGTCCCGCTGCCGCACGCACATGCAAGCCCCCTTCATTGAAGCCTTGCGGGTGCGAGATGTATGTAGTCATTCCGGTGTCGTGGGGGCGTGGGGCGCACTCGTTGGCATATACATCGACTCTACCATCATTCACCCTGACAAAGAGTTCGCATCCGAAGACTCCGACTCCGCCCAGCTCATCAGTGATCTTCTTTGCCGCATCGTAGATCTTCTTCTCTGCCTCTTTTGCAAGCTCGGGGTCGCGCTCAACGGACTTTCCGATCGCATCCACGTTGTACGGCAGATACTCCTCGACATCCGGGCTCTGCCACGATGAATGGTAATCGCCATCGATCTGGTAATGCCCAATCGGCTTCGGAAACGTGGTCACAATCCGCGCTCCGTCCTCGTCCAGATGCCTGACCGCAAGCTCGGTCACCTCGGTCTCGAACGGCACATACTCCTCAATTATCGCCATCTCTCCTGACCCGCGGGTCTCGTATCTGGCGGCAGAAATCGCATTCTCGATGTCCTCTCGCGTCTTTATTAGGTACGAGCCCTTGCCGCTGCTTGACATGATCGCCTTGGAAAAGCAGGGGTAGCCAATCTTCTCAACTGCGTCTGTAAACTCGGACAGGTCGTCTGTGCGCGTGTATGTGTATGCTCCCGTCTTAACGCCCGACTTTACGATTGCCTCCCTGATGCGCTCCCTGTTCATCGCCGCGTATGTTGCGCGTGCATTCGGCGTTACCAGATACCCGTCCTCCTCAAACTCAAAGAGGATATCGAGATCGATCGCCTCAATCTCCGGTATGATGATGTCGGGTCGCTCCCGATTCACAATCGAGCGCATCGCATTCGCATCCATCATGTTAACTGTGTACGCTCTGTGTGCGACCTGCTGCGCGGGTGCACGCTCGTACCGGTCCACAGCGATTGTCTCCATGCCGAGACGTTGCGCCTCGATCACAATCTCCTTACCAAGTTCTCCCGCGCCGAACAAGAGCAGTTTAAGCGAGTTCTTTTCGAGCGGGGCTGCGATAACGTCGAGTTTTTTCATAATATCCTGCTCCCGAGATCTGGGTTATTATTGGGTGTAAGGTATTTATCTGTTCTGGCGGAGGGGTTTGCCACTCTGCGGTTAAATTCCCGTTTGGTGCATGTTGTGTTCCGGGTCAAGTAGTGCCGGTACAGCGAGGTCGCATGATACTGTTTTAGGTACCTGAGTAGGGCACAATCGAAAATCCCAGTGAAATGCGCCCGGAGACTTTTGTTCTTTGCGTCATCGCGCCTTTGCGTTAAATCAGAGGAACGCAAAGACGCAAAGACGCGAGGGCGCAAAGATTGGAAACCACAGAATCCATCAGAATCAGGAGTTTTTCAGATTCTCTTCCCAACCTCAACTCAGAGCCTCAACCGGCGAACGATCTCCGGATTCCTCAGCATCTCGCGTACCCGCCCCAGAATGATCCATGACATCAGAATCATGAACGCACGTTTGATCCCTGATTCATCGGACGCATCATCAAAGACGCTCTTCGAGACCTTCCACAGCCCCGAAACAGGGATGATCATAAATTCGCCCATCTTCCTCGTGATCTCGCTGTCAAGCTCCCATAGTTCCGACTCCACCAGCGATGAATCGACAAAACCTGCCGGATCACGGATCAATGCGTCCAGTTTATCCGAATACTCCTCAATTTCGCATACGAAACCGGTATCATCGAACGCGCCCACGTTATTTGAGATGCAGACATCAATGAATCTTCCATTTTCAATTAAATTTACGATATAGTTACATGCAGTCCCGGCTGCATCGATCAGCTCATCGATCTCTTCGCTCTCGGCACCGTGTGCATGCTCGATTGCGTGAGCGATTGTAGTGCAGATGCCTGTGAGATAATGTGGCATGCAGAGATCGCAGCCTGCCGGAAGGTCATTCATCGACCGATCCACTGACTGCTGCAGTTCACGGAGACTGTGCTGCTGCGCATCAGTCAATTGCACTTTTGCGCCCGCTCCAATGGTTTCTGCGGCTTTGGATTCAGCCTTCGGTTCAACCGCCTCTTTGACCACTTCCACCACCTCTTCTGCCGCATCTCCAGACTCCGCTTCCGCGTCCACCGCGTTCACATCCGCTACTTCCGCTACAGCCGATACTTCAACTGCGCCTTCTGCCCCAGCCACAGCACCGCCCCCAATCGCCTGATACGCGGTATTGACGGCGTCCCTGACCTTCTCGCTCGGATCATTGAGATGCCGCATGAGCGGGTCTTTTGCAAATTGCACGAGGGAACTGTTCTTCTGACCTATGCGCCTGATCGACTGCGCGGCATTGGCGCGGACACGATCATCGACGTCATCAAGAAGTACGATCAGATGGGGGATTGTGGATTCATTGATCTCCGCGGACGCTCCAGCCATCAGTGCGGACCTGGCGCGCAGATCGGCGTCCGGGCTGTGCAACTGGTCGATAATATTCGTCTTTTTCCCGCCGATCAGTTTGAAATCAGGTTTACTGAGAGATACAGTGGGCATACCGCCCTTCTTTGATCGCATGTACACCAGCGCGGTTGCAACAATCAATAGGATCACAATCAAAACGAGCGCTCCGAAAACCCAGTTTTGGGCATTGTGCCGCCCCTTCCAGTCACTATGCAGCGATTTTATGGTGCTGTTCGCGTCATCTACGACGTTTGAGACCTTTTTCTCATGTTCTGAGAGACCTTTCAAGAAAAACTCAGTTCCGTTGGATATCTCTGTAATCTTCCCATCAACATCCAAAATCTGCCTGCTGAAAGCAGCAAGCACCTCGTAATTCGTGTCATTCGATCCACCGATGTTGCTGCTCAAAACAGCCAGCGAGTCGCATGATGCGAGCATGTCGACGCGATCCGTCTCAATCGCCTGTGGCGCCCCCACAAGGGTTTTGATGGTGCTGATATTCTCAAGCGTCATCTGACTTACAACCTTCCTCCACGCGACCGCTTCAAAGACGCTATCAACGGTTGATTCGTTCTGTACCACCGTGCCATCATCTGTGAAGACTACGATGCCCCTTCCGCAGATGACATTTTTATATCCAACAACATAATAATTTTCCGCGCCCATCGATACCACATCGATGGTATTAATCGAGTAATCGAGAAGTATGCGCTCCGAATCTGCCGCATTCACGACCACATTGTCCGCGGTTTCGTTGGAATCCCCTGCACACGGCATGGCAAGCAGTGCGGCAATCACAACGGTCAGTACTATAACTTTGATCATAATATCCCCTTCTTCAGCCGTTTCACAATCTCCGGATTTCCATACATCTCTTTGGCATATCTTAACAGAGCGTCTGCAACAAGTATTCGCATCGCATAATCAATCTCGCCCTCAGACTGCTCCGAAAGCAGCCCCTTTGCAATAGACCATACTCCTGCGATCGGAAGAACAGCCATATCACGCGTCTTCGACGTGATGTCGTTATCAATCGTCGTAAGTAACTGCTGCACCCCGGGGAGAACATCTGCTATGAATCCGGACGGATCTGCCAGAAGCTCTGTGAGAGAATCATGGCTGACCGGACCTGCGCCGCACTCTGACCCATTCCCCGTGTTCCCCGTGCCCCCTGTGCCCGCCACACCTCTGTTGGCAGCATAAAGATCAATGTTTCTTTTGGAGACCATGATCTCAGACAACTCGGAGCATACGAGCTCGATAACCGGTATCAATAGATCTATCACCTCTTTCGGCGTGTTCTTCCCGCGTACAAAGTGGATTGCCGTAATCCCACGCACATACTCGATTAACCGCTGCGCAACACTTCTGTAGAACTCGGGGATGCACCGATCATAGCTCGACACCTCACGATACCGGTCATCGAACGCCTGCCTGATTAAGCGAAGTTTCGCATCCTGCTCCTGATCGGGGCGGACTATCGAAGAGAGCAGAATCGTTGCAACACTGGTGGCACTGGCACTGGCTGCGCCGGCATCGTCAGTATCGTCACCATCCGTGGATGCACTTGCACTTGCATACAGATTTGGAACACCGCTGGTGCTGATTGTGTACTGGTCACCGCGCTTCAGTGCGAATGTCGCCTCTCCGGAACCATCGGTCTTCCGGGTCTCTGGTCCTGCGTGGACGATTACATTAGGAATCGGCGTCTTTGACATCGCATCGAGCACCAGTGCTTTCAACTGCACAGAGTTCATCCCCGGTTCGGGTTTTGATTCCGATTTCGGTTTCGATTCCAAGTCCAATTCCGGTTTTGGTTTTGGTTTCGATTTTGATTTTGGTTTTGATGGTTTCGGTTGTGCGATTCGGTCGTCATGTCCAGTTCCGGACGCACCACTCACTGCTCTTCCGGAGGGTCCTGACGGTCCGGATTGCCTCCGTTGCACGAGGAGGATCCCGCCACCAATCGCAACTATGAGAACAAGCGCCAAAGCGACGATCGTCATATAATTAAACCCCGATTTTCCGGTCTTTGGGGTTCCCACCACTCCTGCTTCCCCTGTTGCCCCTGTTGCCCCTGTTGCTTCTATGTGTGTGATTGTGATATTGACCATTTCAGTGTCAGCACACTCATACTCATCTGCCACAGTCAGCGCGATCGTGTGCGTGCCAGAGTCGAAGGTGCACCTGAAGACCGCATCATCAGAGAGAATTGTGCCATTCTCCAGCCACTGGTACGTCAGATTTTCCCCCTTTGATCCGGATGCGTCGAGTACAACCTCTGTTCCCTCGAGCACTGTGCGATCGTCTCCGGCATCCGCCTGCGGCATTGCCATGGTCGTCCTGACCGTGATTTTGACGTCGTCTGTTGCTGATGCGCCGCCATCATCGGTCACAACAAGCGTGATCGTGTGCACCCCTCTTGCGAAGAGATGTTCATATATAGCGGACTCGCCGATCGTTGTGTTCGCGTCGAGCCATTCGTACGTAACGATTGTGCCATCAGGATCAGAAGAACCTGATGCGTCGAGCGTGACACTGGTTCCGACGAGCACTGTCTGGTCATCTCCAGCGTTGGCGATGGGTATCTTCTGATCCACCGGAAGGATGTTAATCACCACGTAATCCGTGTCGATAGTCCCGTGTACATCGGTAACCTCCAGCATGATGCGGTGTGTGCCGCACGGAAGATCCCTTATTGCGAACGACGGTGCCGAGTTGAGGGTGCTGCCACCGTCCTCCTTCCACAGGTACGACATGGTGTCGCCGTCCGGGTCGTTGGAGTTGGACGCATTGAAGTGAACCAGCGTGCCAACATTCACTGTCTGGTCAGCCCCCGCATCCGCATGCGGTGCGCGGTTGACCGTAATCATGATTTCGTCACTATCCTTAGCTCCGAAATTATCGGTAACGGTCAGTGTGATCGTGTGCTCTCCCGGATCAAAGATCTTGAGAAACGATCTCTTTGTGCTGAGTTCCTCTGTGCCCTCCTTCCAGACATACGAAGAGATACTGCCATCATTGTCCTTTGAACTTTTCGAATCGAGCTTGACGTACGTGTTTAGCGAGACCACGCGATCGTCACCTGCATCCGCAATCGGAGGGTCGTTCACACGTACAATTACGGTGTCTGAGTCAGTATCAGTGCCGTCCGACACCGTCAGAGTGATCGTGTGCTTGCCAACTGAAAACTCGTAGCTGAACGATTCCCCACTCCAGAAGGTGCTGCCCTCCGTCCATCCGTACGTCAGATTGGTGCCGCTCGAGCCCGAACCATCCAGCGTAACAGAAGTTCCCCGCGATACGTTCTGGTCATCGCCTGCATCGGCTGTCAGCGCTGATGCACTGCCTGTAAAGAGCACAAAGAGCATGAGCAGCGTAAGCAGCAGCAACGGTGCGCACGCAATCCTGTAATCTCTGTAATCTTTGCAATCTCTGCGCCGGCGCAGGTCTCCTATCATATTGCAACAATGATTCGTATAATTACATAAAACCTTGTACGCTTGCATCTGAAACGCGGCAACGATATGATAAAACTGAATGCTCCGACCGGGATTTGAACCCGGGTAGCTGGCTCGAAAGGCCAGAATGATTGACCGGACTACACCATCGGAGCGTAAGAATATATACATGCGCCAGATGCACATTAACGTTTCGATGCCGCGAATCACAGGATTTTATGATGCTGGTTGTGAGTGATCAAATTATGGCAAAATGGTTCCCACGAAGGTATGTGTTTAGGTGAGGTGAAAAAAACCACGGGATTGCACAAGATTTCACGAGATTGACACAAAAATCGTGTGGAGATCTGTGTAATCTCGTGGTTAGTGGCCGTAATTAAATTAAGGTGCCATGTTTATATAGTTGTACGCCCCATTGTTATATACAATGCAGGCAGAAGAAATCCGAAATATATACGAAACGACACGCCAATTTTTGAATGAGAGGGAC
>JAYEFS010000363.1:0-9615 GCA_034658695.1 Methanobacteriota archaeon
CAAAAAAAGAAGCGGATATATATGATGGCGAGATCGCGTATGTTACTCGGGAAATAAACGACAATATAACAATTGCAAAAAATTACGAAAGCGAAGCGTTGGGATATGCCGAAAAATTTAAAAAAACATCCAACATTGGATTTATGTTACATCATTCCAATAGCAAAGAGACTTATGGTGCTGCCATTGAACGATACGAGTCTGCAAAATCAACGTATGAACAGATAGGAAACGATTGCAGAATCGATTCTGATCGGGTGGCTGGCGATATCGGGGAGCTCAAAGGCACGTTGGATCAACTCGAAACGTTCCGTTCCACAACCATTTTAGGCTTTATCGCCATTTTCGTGCTGTTATTAATCAACGCGGTGGCAGTGGAACTCAAAAGGATACCTGAAAAACGTATCGAGAACAGATGCAGAAAACTCTGGAGATAATATGAAAAAAGAGAGCCTTGTATTAGTTATAATACTTCTTCTCATGAATATATCGCTTGTTCAGTGTACTGAGAGTGTAAGCGATCTGAAAGAGGAACTCCATACCAAGAAAGAAACAATGGATGAAAACATCTGCGGGCACACATATCTGCAGAGTACTCTCACGGATAGTGCGGAATTGGTCAGAAATCATGAACTATTAAATCTTGATGGGACCGATCTGGCGCATTTCCTGAATCACGTTCTTGATTTCGTCGACACTGCTGAGATGGTTAACAGCACATTTGAAGAAGAGGAATTCGATCAATCCATAGATGAATTACACCGGTTGGAATCCCTCAAAAACAGCGCTGAACGTAAAAAAACAGTTCTTGTAAGTCAGGGATACAATGAATTCTACGTGGACGACATCCTGACGAATATGGATAGAACCATACAAACATGTGGGGATCGGGGTTGCCTTGATTTGATTACAAAGTCGGATGATTCCAACAAACTTGATAGCAAAGAATTTTTTCTGAATTATGCTATGCAACTCTGCTGTGAATATAAGTCAGAGGAGTGCGAGAAATTGAATAAGAAACATAAAGATGTCATAAATGAAATTGAACGTAATGAACGGGAAGCAGAGAACTACGAGGAGTACGGAGATTCAAACCTGACCGCAGCGAGAGATGCCCGAGTTAAATTATTTTCGCTTGATCGCTATGATACATCAATAAAATGTTATGGTGGTGGCTATGGAATTTATGAGAACGTTCTTGGGATGCGGGCACCGGATGCTGCGCGACTTGAGGAAAAGATGAATGATGTAAAATTGGAACGATCAAACGTTTTTCAAGAAGTGCTAACGAATTATAGCATATATTCTCTGATATCTATCCTATCTGTGGTACTTGGACTGCGCATAACAAGAAATTATCGAAGAGAGATTAAATTAGGCAAAATAATAAAGAGAGTTTTCTAAGTGTTTAAATAATCATGCGTATTCGTGGTAGAGTCACGGATAACACGCTCACGATTCGTTTGGAGCCCCGCCCGATCACTCATGCCCCACGCCTGACACACCCGATCCCTGTAAGAACCGCCTCAATTCCGTTCTCGACACGATCCGGGTCACGGTCCCCGGGAATCTCGATTCGGAATGTCGCACTCTTTCTTGGCTTGTACCGGTCGATTACATCCGCGCTGATCACGCCGTCGATTTTTGATATCACATCGCAGAGAACAGATGCATCGGCGTTGTCCGGTATCCTAACCGAGATGTCCCGTCGCAACCTGCGCAGATTTTTCAGTTTCCAGTCGTGTAGCTCGGAATCAGTGAACAATCTGATGTTCTCAATCTTCAGTTCAACCGTCTTCCTTCCTTCTTCTATCAGGATGGTTCTCGGAGCGACCTTTGTGATGATTCCGAGATGCACAACCCCTGAACTCAGGTGCATAACCGCGCTCTCACTGCCAATTGACCTGATCAGGTCTTCGAACTCGGCGATCTTTGCGTTGATCAGCTTATCAGACCGTCTCAGCGCGGATTCGGTGTCGCCGAAGTGTGATGCCGCAGACTTCATCGTGGCAGTGAATTCCGAAAGAGAGTTCTCCCCAATTATCGCTGACAGTCGTGTGCACTCGGAGATGAATGCCTCGTGCACCTCTGCGACCTCCGGATTCTTCATCTGGATCATCGCATACAGATTCGGGTTTTGACCAAGAATTCGCCCGACAAAATCAAGCATAATCTCATAGACCGGGCTCATGAACCTTCTCGACTCGGAGACTCCGAAACCAAGGTTTTTGAACGTCGATCCGATGCTCAGGTAGGCGAAATGCGTGAGCCCCTGCACCACCGCCATCGTCCGGTCGTGCGTATCAGCGTCCACGATCTCGACGTGTGCGCCTTCGCCCTCAAAGAGATCAACCACGACAGGAAGCCAGCTCTCACACCGCTCGGATGGCGTGACCATCACAGTCTGCCCGCGGATCGCAGGAATACTCGGACCAAACATCGGATGCGTCCCGATGACCTCTACGGAATCGGGCGCGAACCTCTCCATTGCAGCAAGCGGTATCTTCTTTATCGATGTCACGTCCATGAGAAGACTCCCACGAGTCATCTTCGGCGCAATCTCCCTGATCGTAGCCTCAGTCACATCGATCAAAACAGAGATCACAACAATATTGCTCTCACAAATCGCCTTATCAAGATCATGTGCATAGTTTGCGCCGAGCGCTTCAGCAATCTCGATCTTGCCGCTTTTGCCCCAGACCGTGACATCGTTGCCGATGCGCTGGAAGAATTTTGTGAACCATTGCCCGAGTTCACCTGTGCCGCCGATGATCAGGATTTTCATGCCATGGATGCTCCCTTGCCGCTTTTCGTGGAGTATATATTATTGAGACGTACATATAACTGTTGTACGCCTGTTGTGTCACGCACTCCGATTATGCTGATTCGGCACAACCGAAAATTCCAGTGAAATACACACGGAGACTTTTGTTCTTTGCGCCATCGCGTCTTTGCATCTTTGCGTTATTGTTTTCCAATTTAGCGCAAAGGCGCAGAGACGCGAAGGGTGTTGTCAATCTCAGTCTTCACGTCTTTTGCGTTGTTGTACATCCAACTGACCATTACGAGAATCACTATATTTCCAGACAGTGCCTGCTGATTCGCCCAAGTCTGCGACGTGACGTTAGTAGCTTTGATCCGAACGGTAGTGTGAATACGGCGTTTCTGCCACATAGAGACCGTCTGCTTCCAAAATCATCAGAATTTCGGGGCTTATAACCAACACCACCGTTGCAGCTATAGTATCTCACCCACCCAGCTTCACATCAGCCGTTACCAAGCAGGGTGTGGGGTTAGTTGCACTACCTTAAGTGCTCACCGAAAAATAAAGTAGCAAAGTTACCTGATGGCACTCCACATCCCCAACATTCGTGCGATTCGTTCAAACATACCATTCGTGGGCACTGTCTGGAAATCCAGTGATTTCCGTCAATGGTCAGTTGGATGTACAACAACACAAAAGACGTGAAGACCGCGATTGACAACACTCTTCGCGTCTCTGCACCTTTGCGCCCTTGCGTTAAATTGAAAAACAATAACGCAAAGACGCAAAGACGCGATGGCGCAAAGAACAAAAATCTCTGGGTGTATTTCACTGGAATTTTCGATTGTGCCCCATTCGTGATCCCTTCTTCCGATTTTATCACGAAATTCACGAATGGACGAATGACACGAATTTTAACAGGTTATTTTTTGGCAAGCCATAAGGAGATAACACGATGGAATTGATGACGTGTATGCGGTCAGATGCGACGAAAAAAACCACGGGATTTCACGGGATTAACACAGAAATCTTGTGGAAATCTGTGTAATCTTGTGGTTAGCTAAACACATACTACTGGAAAAATCGACAGTGCCAAAAAGCATTCACAGTCTGTGAAATGCACAAAAAATCTTCATGGGGTCGGGCACTATCATATAATACCCCTATCTCCGCATCTTGTCACAGTTCACTTCCCGCTGAGCCGCTGTACCATCTTCACAGCAGCCTCGACGGCACGCTTCGCATAATCCACACGCTGGTGCGCCTCCATGCGGGTCATCCCGGGACCTGATATGCCAAGCGTCACAGGTTTGTCGAATTCGAGCGAGAGGTCTGTAATCTTCCTCGCCGCATGCTGCACCACGATATCATCGTGTCCGGTTGCGCCTTCAATCACGCAACCGATCGTAACAACGGCATCGATCTCTTCGTCGGATGCGAGTTTCTTGATCGCAAGCGGCATGTCATAGACACCCGGAACCATGATCATCTCAACGACCTCTGCGCCGAGAAATTCAGCGTGCTCCCGCCCGAGCATCTCCATCTGGTACGTCAGGTCCCGATTAAATTCGGATACTACAAAGCCCAATCGAATAGTCATGTATCAATCTCCATCTGATCTAAATTAAAAAAAGGAATTCGAGAATATCTGCATCGAGGGGATGGATGGCTGAATGAAAACAAACAACCTGTGTTTGACCTCTCGAATTCCATATACCTCTTTTGGGATTGATAATAAATAAGGTTTGTGCATGGTCACTGCCACAATCATATCGTGACGACCATCGTCGCAGCCTCTTTCCACGCCCGCACGAAACCATCGGTCGGAACGCCCATGAATGCGTCGATCAGACAGAGGTCGCAGCGATCAATCGTTGCAGCAAGATCGACAAGGTCGCCGTGATACACCGAAAGGTCGCATGAACCGGATGCTGTTGCAACCAGCACCGGTGTATCTGCGATCGTCTCAAGTTCTGCGGGATCTATGTGGATCTTTATCTCTGTCGGGTCGAGACCGAGTGTCGATGCGTTCGCCCTGATATTTATGAGCGTGTTTTTGACTGCGGGAAGGAATGCATCGTTCAGTATCACCTCTCGCGCACCTGCAAGAACCGATACAAGCCCGAGCGTTCCTGCGCCGCAGCATACGTCCGCGACGCGCCCTTTCAGCTTTCTCTGATAGTACAGCGATTCGAGCACCGCAATCTTGTCAGAGCCCAAACGTGAGAACTCGATATGCGTGTCGGACTGGGTCTTGTAGATGCAGAGTTCCCCGAATGCCGATGACACGACATCTGCACGCACGTCGCAGCCAGAGAGCAGATCATAGGTGTGTGGCGCACTCGCAGAATCGCCCCCGGTGTTTAGAATCCCGACTGGCTGATCAGCTTTCCCCTTTCGCTGAATTACCCCTTTTACCTCAGAAACTTCGTTTGTTATCATCTCCGCGGTATTTTTGTCGATTGCATCCATGATCAGGATCAGCATGTTCCTGCCAAGTCTCGGCGGAAACGGCACCTGATATCCTATTGCAATCATTGGAGTCCCGACGTCGAAGAGCGTCGCCCCACCGGCGCGCAAACCCTCCCGGATCAGTATGCTGAGCACGTGCGCGATTGCAATGTCGAGACTGCGCTTTTTACATCCAGGGCACCGCATGGTTGCATCATCGATATCTCTAAAGATCGGGTTAAATTGAGCCAATTGATCAAATGGCATCTGCTTGCTGACGCTTATCTCCGGCGTGCATGACCGGCATGCGCCGTACATGGAAGGCAGCGATTCGAAGACCGCCTCTGCAGGAATCACGCATTCCTCGCTTTTGCACCGCGGGCAGACGATCGCGGTACTCGCGGTATTCGCGGCGTTCATGGCAGCCTCCAAAGAATCGCTCTGCATGGCGCGCCGTCAGCGCGATGGACTTTGATCGGAAGGCAGACCAACCGGTACCGCCCCGGTTCAACAGCGCGCAGATCAACATCCTCCAGGATCAGCGTGCCCGCGCCGAGCAGCATGCGGTGCACAGGAAAATCCGCATCACCATAACGCTCAACAGACAGATAATCGATTCCAACAAGCGAGACCCCCATCTCAAGCAGCCATCGCGCCACATCGGCTTCGATGTAGACAAAGTCCTCATAAAACCGTTCACGTGAGAGGTCGCTGTTCCTGGTCTTGAACAGGATTGCCTGCCCCTTTCCGGGCTCGATTGGACAGCTGTCCAGCTCCGCCATCGTTACAGCCACGGGTGACTCGATTGCAATCACATCACAATCGAGAATGAACCGCTCGACCGGAACCTCGTCGATTGATTCGCGCATTCCGAAGAAGTGCAGCGGCGCATCGATATGCGTTCCAGAGTGGCTGCTCATCACCAGTTTGGAGAGCGTGTAACCGTCTGAAAACACAGGCGAAGCCAGAAAGTCCGTGTCGCCCGGGAAATTTACCGTGTCCAGTCCAAGGGTGCGGGTGATGTCGATCATCGCGTCTCTCATGGCTCTCATGAAGGGTATATGCGACCTGATCGGGTATATGTGTATTAACGAAGATTGTGCCCAACTCGCATCATCACTTAAGTATACAATAAACCAAGCGGAAGGTTTAAATAGTACTGCATTGTAGTAATCTGCATGCGAGCGGGTTTCTAAAACCTCTTTTTTAACCACACTAACCCCCACTCCCCACTCCCCACACCCCCGCTCGCATAACCCCTTCATAATAAGTCGGCGATTCACGAGTATGTGTGTGAAGCGACAGCACATTTAGAAATTAGTAAGAACCAACATTCTATGTAGGTTGTATCTCCAAATCCGAATCGTCATTTTCCTGGTTCTGCTGCTTTCTGTGGTCGCTAACGGTAGCTCCCTCGCGTATGCAAAAAAACGCGGGCGCATCTCTCTCAAATTTGCGACCTTGCGTTAGATCAGATGAACGAGAAAGACGCGATGACGCAATGGCGCAAAGATTGAAAACCACAGAATCCATCAGAATCAAGAAATTGCAGAGATTTTTTAATTTGTTCTGCCAGTTGGGTGCACAAAACCGCGACTGACATAAATGACCTCGGTAGGAAATACAGTCCAGTGGCTTTCACCGCTTGTATGGGATCGATTTGACCACAACAGAATCTTGCGGAACTTCGTATACTCTTGTGGTTCTACTGCATGGTATTGGGCATATCCCCGTCTACGAAACAAAGCCGTCGGCAGAAGTATGTGATGAATGTCCCCCCTGTATTGCAGCAATATTTATATGTTAGACCGCCATAGCACGTTACACATGGGAAATATTCGACCGTCGTATATCAAAAAGATCGCATTCGAGCTGATTGCAAAGCGTGGGTACGCATTCGGGACCGATTTCGAGATTAACAAGGTGCAGGTCTCCGAACACACCGACATCACCAGCAAGACCGTACGAAACCGGGTTGCTGGCTATGTCACGCGCAGAAACGTGATTGCGAAACGTGCACAGATATTATAGGTGGTACTTATGGACTTCAGAGGCGCTATGCCTGCGTTGATAACTCCGTTCATGCCGGATAACAGGATCGATGAAGCCGGTTTTCGAGAGAACATCGGACATGCGATTGCGCACGGAGTCTCCGGACTCGTTCCGTGTGGCAGCACAGGCGAATCAGCCACGATGACGGTCGGTGAGCACAAGCAACTGATCGACATCGCAGTTGACGCATCCACGGTCCCGGTAATCGCCGGAACCGGATCGAACAACACCGAAGAGGCGATCGCACTCACAAAGCATGCGGCAGATGCTGGCGTTGACGCTGCACTGTTGATCACACCATACTACAACAAGCCGAATAGAAATGGGATCATCGCGCACTTCGACGCGATCACCAGTGCCGTTGACCTACCGGTGATAATGTACAACATCAAGTCCAGAACAGGAATCAACCTTGATTCTGAGCTGATGGCGGAGCTTGCAGAGACTCCGTCGATTATCGGCGTCAAAGAGGCGAGCGGTGATCTGGAGCAGGTTTCACGTATCATCGAACTGACTCAGGACTTGGAGTTCATAGTGATATCGGGCGATGACTCTCTGACGCTGCCGATCATGTCGCTCGGAGGCGTTGGCGTAATATCAGTCATCGCAAACATCGTCCCTGAAGCAACTACCCAACTTGCAGACGCGATGCTGAAGAAGGACTATGACAAGGCGAGACGCCTACATTATCAGCTCGCGCCGCTTGTGAGAGCGATGTTTATCGAGACAAATCCGATCCCTGTGAAGACCGCGGCAAACATGATCGGTCTTGCAGCCGGACATCTGAGACTTCCGCTCGCGCCAATGGGCGTGCAGAATGAGCAGAAACTCAAAAACGCGCTGATCGCTGCCGGATTGCTCAGCTGACCACCCATCGGCAATCATTCCACAACACGTCTGAACTTTTCTTCCTCGCCAAGCGGAATCGTTGCATCGACGCCGACCTTTGTGGTCGTCCCATCCGGTGCGCAGATCGGATCGAGTGAACTCCCGCGCACATTTGTGATCACCAGCATGTCTCTGTCGGCAAGTACTCTTGTTGCAATCGCGAACTCAACATCGTTTGGATCGTAGATATTGATGTCAGGATCGACCACGACCACGTTCTTGAGGCTCGGATGCGCTGCAAACGCCGCGAGTATTGCGTTCTTCGGATCGCCCTCTGTCCGCTTTTTGATCTGCACCACGGAATTAAGGTAGCAGCACCCGCCCTCTGTCAGAACGACGTTTCTCACGTCCGCAACCCCGCCGACTGCGCTGAATATCCTCGGTTCATACGGGACACCCATCAGAAGTTTATGCTCCCTGCCGGATGGTATGATTGCGTGATATATCGGATCCTCGCGGTGGGAAATTTTTGTAATCTCAATCACTGGCTCGTTTCGCACCTTGTCGTATGTTCCGGTGATGTCAACGAACGGACCTTCCGGTGCAGTCTCGTCCCCGATGTAGCCCTCGAGCACGATCTCGCAGTGCGGCACTCTTATTCCGTTTTCGCACTCGAAGACTTCGAGCGGCTCTCCGAGCAGCGCGGACGCATACTCTAGCTCCATTCCCTCAGGAACGCGTGTAGAGACGGCAAAGATAACTCGCGGATCGAGTCCGATCGCAATCGCAACAGGGAGCGTCTCTCCTCGCTCCAGCGCCTTTTTGTGCATGAGGTATGTGTGCCGCGGGGCAACGAGTCTTGCTGCGAGCCGGTCCTTGCCCACAACCATCATCCGGTGGATGGATGCGTTTGTTATTCCATCCATCTCGGTTATCACAACGCCCGCGGTTATGTATGGTGCAGAATCTTCCTTAAAATGTGTGAGAATCGGCAATTTTGAAAGATCTGGCTTTTCTGTGATTTCTTTTGTGGGAGAGTCGTTCACGAGTGTCACCCCCCCTGTAACTCCTGTCGATGCGAGATACTTCACTAAACCATCCCTTGTGGTATGCAGCGCTGTGCAGAGGACGTCTCTGGATGATAGAACGTTCACAGCGACGCGATGACCGTTGATGTTATGAAAGAGAACCGGTCTGTTCTGCCTGGCGATTCTTGTAACATCGTATTTTCGGGATACCGGTTCCTGAACTTCGGTTAACTGGTTATCGGTTAGTAGCTGGTCTATGAAACTTCTGAATGACATCTATTACCCTCAGCCAGTATTGATCCATGATGTGATAATCTTTTCTGTGATATGGGGCTTTAGGCACGGTCTGGAAATCCGGTGATTTTCGCTGGTTCTGACGTTTTCTGTGGTCGCTAACGGTAGCTCCCTCGCGTATGCAAAAAACACGGGCGCATCTCTCTCAACTTTGCGTCTCTGCGACTTTGCGACCTTGCGTTATATCAGAGGAACGCA
>JAYEFS010000364.1:0-2175 GCA_034658695.1 Methanobacteriota archaeon
CGGTGCAAGAAAAACCAGTAGCAATCGGTTCAATCCAATTGGAAAGATGCTTTCGCTCCAGTACTAAAATGAAACAAAAATGGGACCAATTCAGTACGGGGTATACACATCCTTTCATCACCATAGTCGAGACCACGAAATGTCCCATGTGAGATCGCAAAATGTAACATGCTTGATATAGATGGTATGAACCACAAGATTACACAGTCTGTGAAGCAGCGGCGTAGCCATCTCCACAAGATTCCTGTGTTAATCTCGTGTAATCACGTGGTTTTATATGCGTACATCCACACAATATTGAGTAAGTCAGGTAAAATACGATTCCTGAGTTGTTTTTGTCACGTTCACGCACGGTTCTTGGACGAGAAGGCGTAAGCAATCGCGCCTTCGTCTTCGTAGTTGACATAATCTTCTACCCGGTTCCGGTTTTCCACCTGAAACGATCAGACGCGACGACTGCATGGTGCGCACATTGCTAACATCAGCAAAATACATGATTATAAAGATTTGACATGAATTACAACGGGAAATAAAGAATTATAAAGCATGATAAAGCATTAACAATCCAAAAACCAAAAGTATGCTTATTCATTAACCAATCCAAGTGTAATTTCGGGCAGAACAGCCCAAAACAACAGAACAACCCAACATAACCAGAGGTGACAAAAAATGAAACAGATGAAAGCAATATTCGCGGTTTCGCTGTTGCTAGCATGTGCATTCATGCCATGCGTCGCAGCGGCGGAGGGCGTGAATGAAGACGAGACCAAATACGATGCTGTGTATGATGAGTACGCAGATGAAATCGTGGAGACATCTCCACTGACACAGAACAAAGGCGCCCATGCGATGAATGACATACGCGGTATGCGCGGTAAGAATGACATGCAGGGCATGGGGCAAGGATATGCAACAGCGGACGACGCGGAGAGCCGGCTCATGCATGTACTCGACGAGATGACCGGGCGCCTTGAGACGCTGCAGGAACGGCTTGAGACTGCTGAGGAGAACAGCATCCTGATACCAGAGAATGCATCCGAGAACATCGACAGATACATCATGCGGCTCGATGGTTACAGAGATGAGGTGGAGGCGACTGAGACGCCTGCTGACTACAGATCTGTTGCACGAGCGATAAGAAATGAATGGAGATTGATCCACAGGGAGCTTGCACGTTGCACAGAGCTTTTACTCACTGCGAGACTCGATGAGTGCCTCGAGAAAACATCCCCGATCTGCGAGGACCTGGATGCAAGAATCGAGGAGCTCAAGGAGGATGGTCTCAACACAACGGACCTGGAGCTGAAGATGGACGCGCTCTTTGGAACGCTCGATTGTGCCCGGGAGAATTACGAACTCGCGCTGGAGGCTGCATCCAGTGATGACGTAGACCCTGCAGAGGTGCGCCAGCACATCCACGATGCCACTCGCTGCGCAAGAGATGCGAATCCCATCATGAGGGATGTGATCAGGGAAGTGAGAATGCTGTCGTGCTACTGGGATCGCGCCGTTGTGCTCAATGGAACCGGCACACTCGAAGCCAGCGGAGCAGGAACCGCTGTGGTCAAGGGCTCACTTAGCCCCTCGCTCACTGCTGATTACGGCACGCTCATGGTGCGCGACCGTGCAGGAGACCTGAAGATCACAGTTACAGGGAACGGTGTTAAGGATCAGGCTGGTAAATATATCATCTATCACGGGTTCGATGGTACCGTGGATCTCACAGGAAGCGATGTTGCCGTGACAATGATCGGATCAGGGGTCGATATGACAGTGACCGGGACTGGCAGGGCGATTCTTGTCGGCGAGGGCTCATACGGTGTGACTGCAGGTGCTGGTGGGATAGGTGATTGCGAGATCGCATCAGGCGACTGGCAGGAACCGGATGAGGACTACATATATGTTATGCCGAAGCGAATCGGAGAGGTGCAACCACAAAACGGAGGAATCGGGCGCTACTTCTTGTAGTACAGTCGTCGACGCAGTACGGCTGTACATGCTCAATAACGTGTGGTAGGAACCATAAGATTACAGTAACTACTCACGTTTAGGAAGCGGTAGCTAGCGACTGGGGTGATGAAAACTCTCCATATTCGGGTGAGTTCCACATCCCAAAACCTTGCCATTTTTGTTCCTTTTTGTCACCCCGTCCTCAATGGACAATAGATAAGTGGC
>JAYEFS010000365.1:0-2167 GCA_034658695.1 Methanobacteriota archaeon
TATCGAGAAAGTGTCCAAGGTAGCTACTCTCACGTACGACAGGAAGAGCCTAACAAGATGAATAGAAAGAACAAGGGTCAGGTCTGCACATTTGACGAAAGCAAGCAAAAAGTGTGGTTGTAATATTGAAGTTAAGTTGATGGATAAAACCAACAATATCAACTCTGGCTGTTTATATAGAGTGTAACCGATGAAACGACAGACACCAATTCAAACACAAAAAGAGACCATACCACCTCAAAAGAGGAGTCTCTTGCTGCATGCCGCCGTGCGTACGACACCTGATCATGACATGCCCTCAAATGGCTCGGCAGAAACACGCTTCGGTCATGACTTTAGCCAGGTTGCTGTACGTCCTTCGGTGCCAGAAATTGGTCAAGATTATTCAAATGCCTCCTGTCTCATGTTTCCACAGTGTTGTCCTTTTGGGGGTACCTGCCATACCTGTTCGCCCCAGATTCAGACCAAGTTAAAGGTTGGACAACCAGGGGATAAGTATGAGCAAGAAGCGGATCGGGTGGCGGAGTCGGTGATGCGTATGCCGGAGTCGGCGGTTGGTAGGCAAGATCAAGACATCCGTATCCAGCGAGCATGTATGGAATGCGATGATGAACTGCGTCGGCAGCCTATAGACGAGATAGATGAGGAAGAGAGAGAAGAACTGATTCAAGCAAAGTTGGCTGATGGCACGCAGTTACAGGGTCAGGAGGCTGGCTCATTTACTGTGCCGCCAATCGTCCACGAGGTACTCCGCTCGCCCGGTCAGCCACTAGGACCTGAAACCCGCACTTTTATGGAGTCTCGCTTCGGCCATGACTTCAGTCGGGTGAGGGTGCATACCGATGCGCGGGCGGCAGAGTCGGCGCGGGCGGTGAATGCCTTGGCCTATACCGTAGGGCACAAAATTGCGTTTGGAACTGGGCAATATACGCCGGAGACGACAATGGGACAGCGACTTTTGGCGCACGAACTGACCCATATGGTACAGCAACGAGAACAACCAAGAAGCGTGACCAGGAATCTTAGTATCAATCAGCCCAATGACGTCTATGAACGTGAGGCTGATAGAATAGCAGGGCTTGTGACCAGAGGCCAGATGGTGTGTAGAATCTCACCGCTGGGCTCCAAGGCTCAAATTCAACGGGAGTTCACAGCTTGCTTCGAGACCAACGTTGAAGAGTTCCGACGTTCGCCAATGTGTACGCCCCCTACTCGAGTCGTAGGACCTGGACAAAGTGCTGAAGAAATATGCGGCGTGTACCCAGGCGGCAGCACAGATTGTGAGGTTGACGAAGAAACGGGGGAGATTTCGGGCAGGGTTGTAGTGGACGTTAGCGAGACCAATCCCTGCGTAAGTCCGTGTGTTGATCTCCATGAAAGGGTTCACGAGCGCCAGTTGCGTCCTTTGTGTGCAGCACTCCGCGATTGCTATCAAGCTGCAGACGCAAGCCAGCGTCCCGTAAGCGACTGCTGGCGAATGGGTCTACCCGATCCCCAGCGTGAGTGTGAGGCCTATCCGGTATCTGTCATCTGCTTGGAGGAGCGTCTCGCCTATGCACCTGAGTGTGCTGACGCTGCCAATTTTGACTACGCTTGGGATGTGCTAGAAGGTGAGAAATGCTACTTGGACCACTTTTGTAGAGAGGCGGCGTCGATTCGCTCCCGGCGCCGTTCCCGCATACATTCATCGGGTCCTGATTCAGGTATCAGTCGCTAATCATCATGAAGACCAAATTGAAAACTCAGATGAAAAACATAGGCGAAGCGATGTCATCGTTCACACTGAGTAGGATAAGTCCTTTGCAACGCTATACCACAAATCAGGCCGAACCATCTACCGTGCCACCTGTTGTACACGAGGTGCTACGCTCGTCCGGCCAGCCGCTGGACCCGAACACCCGCACTTTTATGGAACCTCGATTCGGCCACGATTTCAGCCGGGTGCGGGTGCATACTGATACCAAGGCAGCCGAATCGGCACAGGCGGTGAATGCGTTGGTTTATACGGTTGGACAAAATATTGTATTCGGAGCAGGCCGATACACGCCGCAGTCGTCATTAGGCAGACAATGCCTTGCGCATGAATTGACGCATGTAGTGCAACAGAGCCAAACATCGGGAAACCGCGCCAGTCGAATAGATGCCGCCAGTTCACGGTACGAAGATG
>JAYEFS010000366.1:0-2146 GCA_034658695.1 Methanobacteriota archaeon
GCACGTACTTGTTGTCACCCCCGATTGCGAGCCGTGTCATGTGCGGGGCAACGAGCCCGATGAACCCGATCGTGCCTGTGAAACAGACGATGGTTGCAACAAGCAGCGTCGAGACCACCATGGCAATGATTCGGGTGCGCTTCACATTCACACCGAGACTCTTTGCAGTCTCATCTCCCGCGCCCATCACGTTCAAGTCCCACGACCTCATCATGAGGAGTGGGGCACAGCACAGGAGCATGCCAAGTATGATCGTAACAACGGGCCATGATGACCGGTTGAGGTCGCCGACCATCCAGAAGACGGCTTCCTTGACCGCCTCTGCCTCGCCAAAGTACTGAAGAATCGTTGTCATCGCGCCAAAGAGGTACATCATCGCAATACCTGCGAGAATCATCGTCTCAGGTGTTGCTCCTTTGCGGCTCGATAGCCCGAGGATGATGAACGATACCAGCAGCGCGAATACGAACGCGTTTCCTATGATAAGATACTTCCCGCCGACGAGACCTGCACCCGATAGAATCGCAAGCGACGCGCCGAATCCCGCGCCCGAGGAGATTCCAAGTGTGTACGGGCTTGCAAGTGGATTTCTGAGTATCGCCTGCATCACCGCACCTGCAAGTCCAAGACCGATGCCTGCGAGGATCCCGAGGAAGATTCTGGGGAGCCTGAGGTTCCAGACGCAGACATCTGCAAGCCATGTCGCCTCGTGTATGCGGAGCTCGCCATTTTTCTCCTTGACTTTCAGAGCCGTATCGCCTTTTACGCCCACAATCTTCAACTCCGCTTTCGTCGCATCATCCGAATCGAGCGTTATTGTGGCTGAGTTTTCACCATTAACAATTGTGATGATCCTGCCGTCATCGGATTTGCTGATCTCTGCACCCTCTGCCCAGCCGATGCCACACCCCTCACCAAGATATGGGAGGAGTTTTTCGCTATCGCTTCCAGGAACATCGTCCCATGTGAAGATATATTTTGACTCGAATGTATTCGGGAACGGTTTTCTGAGTATCGATGAATAAGCGTCCCAGACCGAGAGGTCTGCAGACCCGAGCGATGTAGACACTCCCGTTATACCGACGATTAGGGCTGTGAAGAGGAAGATGAAGAGAATCTTCCTTCCGATGAACTTCTTGTACTGCTCTCTGATCTCGTCTGCGGTTACTGTAGCGCTTTCTTCTTTTTTCATGGTATAACTCATCCGTTCCGGATATGACTCGTCTCGTCCTCGTTTGCGTTTCCGAAGATTCCGAGTGTGTAGTCTGATGCTGCGGCTGGCAGTGTACAGCAAAAGAGCAGCAAACATAAGGCTAGTCCAGCCAGTATTCTATTCATTCGCATTGTATATTACTTCCTTATGGCAGACTTTTATTTTGTGTGATTACACGTAAAGTTATATGATGTATGACACGTATACCGATAGGTAATTCACCCAGTATTTAAGACTTTTGGTATAATTAGTATAACTAAATGCCAAATTATCAGTTCAGCGCATGATCTAACCACTATAATGACCGGTGAGACTTTTTATTATGTTCTGGACACATTGGATTGTCTTATATAATCGAAACTGTCAGAATGGAGCAATATCGATCTGGAAAGTCATTTACACCGTTAATATGCGTAATCTGCGTTAATAGGTGGCAAATAAAGCTTTTAGCCACAGATTAACACTGATTTCACTGATTTCACCAATCCAATCGTACCAGTGTTTGCCGGATAGCAGCATGTTTTAAACCGACCAGAAGATAATAAAAAGTCTCGGATTACACGAGATCGACACAGAAATCTTGTGGAAATCTGTGTAATCTTGTGGTTGGCTAAACACGTACGTCCATGGCATTTGCAGGCATGCGGCAAGGCATAAAATGCAAACCCAACAAATATATGAGACTTTTGTATATGTTTAGCTGATGCGAAAAACCACGAGATTTCACGAGATTGACACACGAAGATGGTGTACTCAGCGACCGGCACAAACTGCGATTGTTATCGACAGACCGAAGTATAACGCCTGTACACGAGGTAATCGGAATAGTTGAATAGTAGCCGCTTCCCTTTGAAGTAAGTGCTCTAAATGCTTCGCGCTTATCATTAGTAAGTGTTACGAGAAATTTCTTGATGTTTAACTTCCTCAAGTTAA
>JAYEFS010000367.1:0-9502 GCA_034658695.1 Methanobacteriota archaeon
TGCAAGAAAAACCAGTAGCAATCGGTTCAATCCAATTGGAAAGATGCTTTCGCTCCAGTACTAAAATGAAACAAAAATGGGACCAATTCAGTACGGGGTATACACATCCTTTCATCACCCTAGGTTGCACCCCACTTAACGTTTATGCACGGAATTGTGATATTGCGTCTTCGCGTCTCTCATCCCCACAACCCCCCCGCTCAAATTCCACCACATCCGAAAGCTCCGACTGGATCGCCATAGGAGTACCACCAATGATCTTGTACTGGATCTATCGAGTATCGGTAAGCCGTATCAGATGCTCAACACTTCAACTGGCACTGGTGTCTCTGTATCGACCAGCACATTCAACTTCTCAAAACCACCCCCAATCCAACATAAATTCGCTCCCAAACTTCACATCACCCCAACAAACGCACAACCGCCCGCTCAAATTCTACCACGTCCGAAAGCTCCGACTGGATCATCTCAAGAACAACCGTATTATCAACATCCCCATACCTGTGCACCAGCAGATTCCGAAAACCAGCCATATCCCCGAGTCTCTCTGCAAGATCTTTCTCAATCACATCTTTCTCCCCGAGCAGATGAAACATCCCCCGGTACTCCTCTGCCCTGCCCATGCCCTTAACCGCTATGATGTGGCTGGCAATGTCGATACAACACTCGGTGATCTCAAGAAGCGAGTACTTCGCAGCCTGCACATCTCTGTAACTGCCAAGAAACTCCTCGGAATCCGTATACTCAAATTCATCAAGAAACTCAAGGTTTCGTTCGATAATATCCAGTTTTGACTCGATCACGTCCCGATCAATCTCCATAAATTAGCCGCCTCCTGCGTTCTCTGTCATACTCCCTCAAAAATGGTTTGAAATCAAGATACTCCTTCAAGACCCCCGTCTCAAACTCCACCCTCTTCTTCTCGTCCCGCTCAAACACAAGTTTTCCATATCGCAGAACCTGATTCAAGAACCTGACCGGTCGCCGGTTCAGCACGCGCAGATCAACAGCCCTCGCAAGACACAACCTCGATTGTATCTCGCCAGCTATCCGCACCCCGTACCGATAATCAGGAGCGAAATCGTCCGCAAGCAGGATGCCCACATCGATGTCGCTATCTGCCCGCATTATCCCTTGTGCGGCAGATCCATAGAGGTAGGCAGCTATAACCTCCTTATGTTCGCTGATAACGGACTTCAGGGATTCGATCAGATCTGAATTCTGGTGATTCACTTGTACCATCTCTTCCGGTTCTTCGATGTACGTTTCGTGAGAATCGAGCATCAGTCTGTCAATGCGCGGGTGTAGTCTCTCTGGCGATGGTGATGCTGCCCCATATTGGCGCATCTATCTGATCGTCCATTCTTGACCTCTCCGAAATTGTGTTTAGCACGACTCCTACTTATATCCGGCATCCCTCATGAAACCTGCCACCACAGTCTCCGGAGACCCCGGTCATGGACCCCCGTTGCAATCACGCAACTTATGCACCAGTGGGCATTAATACCACAAAAACCAAAAAGCACCACAATCATGAAGACCTACATCTCACCACTCGGCTTTGAGACTACGCACGTAATCTCGCTCATTGTTGCGCACGGAATTGAAAAAGGCGACCGCATAATCCTCCTGCGACCAATCGCGTCAGATTCCCGTGCCGACCGTGCAGTGGCGGACATTATGGATCTCACTGCGAAGGTCGATCGCACAATCACCGTTGATGTTGTTCTGATCGATCACCGCAACTTCGGTGCGATGATGCTAAGCTTGATGGATCTGATAGCCTCAGCCGCTCCGCCAGTCGTACCAGCAGGCGGCAAAGTCATCGTGAACCTCTCGGGAGGTCCCCGCGAGATTTTGATCGCACTCACCGCAGCATCCATGGCACTTTCGGAACTGATCTACAAAACCACGAATTTTAGCGACATTGACCGCGAACTCCGTGAAATCGAACTGCCGCACATCGCCCGCAAGCTGGACAAAACCGCGTGGCAGATTCTACGTGACCTGGCAGGGCACGAGCACACAACGCTCGTAGAGGTTGCAACACGAACGGGCGCATCAGAGAGCACAGTCTCACGCCAGTCCGCAAAACTCGCGGGATTGCGTGCAGTCGAAATTGTGCCCGCGGGTAGAAGCAAGCGGATCACGCTGACATTGAGTGGCAGAGCGCTCCTGAAGATCTGCGAATGCGAAGCGTGAGTCTCCATATCCGGAAGACCCGGACTCCAGACTCCGGACTCGCTCTGAATGCACCGATTTGGAACCACGCAACACCGAAACCCCTGATCCTCCAAAGTGTTAATATAAGACAGACCACAAAATTGTGATGTGAACAATTTAAATATCGCACTTGTCATTTTAATTGGATTCTGGGTTGTGATCGCGTTTTTGAATAAGCAGGGCATACTGGAGCGATACAACATCTCGGCGTTCGGACCGATACTGATGGTTCGCACCAGACGCGGGCAGAAATTGCTCACAGTTCTTGCAGAGCCACGCAGGTTTTGGAGGTTCTTCGCAAACGTGGGGGTGCCGATGATGCTCATCGGGATGCTCATAATGTTCGTTCTAATCATCCTGACCGATTATGCGATGCTAAAGATGTTGTACGATGGTGCGATGCTTCCGTCTGGAAAATACAATGCGCCACAGAATATCTTTCTGATTCCAGGCGTCAACGAGTTTATCCCCCTCGTCTGGGGTGCGATCGGGCTGCTAGTAACACTGGTTGTGCACGAGCTTGCGCATGCAATTCTCTGCAGGGTCGAGGGCATCGATGTTAAATCGATGGGTGTGGTGCTGTTCGGGGTGATCCCGATCGGCGGATTCGCAGAGCCAGATGAGGTGCAGTTGTTCGGAAAGAAGGCGGAGACTGGCTCAGCGGAACCTGGAAATCTGAGCACGGGGTTCGGCTATGATCGGGCAATCGACCACCACCCAAATGACGAGACTGCCGAACAAAGACGTGAAGGGAATGCGGGGTCTACTTCTAGGTCTACTTCTACTGTATCCACCGAAACCACCGCATCTACCGCATCTACCGGGGCACCCAGGAGTTCGCGGATACGGATACTCGTGGCAGGTGTCATGGCGAACTTCGTTGTCGCATTAATCGCATTTGCACTCTTCTTTGGTCCGGCACTCGGAGGGATCGCACCAGCCAGTAACGTCGCGGTCATATCGGTAGAAGAAAATTCATCTGCGGCATACGCGGGCATCAAAGAGGGCATGGTGATAACACAGGTGGATGATGTCATAGTCACGACTGCACACGACTTCTACACCCACATGTCCACCCGACCGGATGCGCCGCTTGTCATGCATACGAGAAAGCGAGCGACGAGCGATACATTCCATATCGACGAGCAGGACGCAACCCTTCAGAAGGGAGTCATGATCTGGGAGGTTCTTGAGAATTCATCTGCGGCACAGGCAAATATCACAAAGGGTGTGACCATTACGATGATCAATGATACAAAAATCGGTTGCACAACTGATTTTATTGCGTTTTTGAACACGACTGCACCGAACCAGACAATCGAACTCTTTTTTGAAGGGAATAACTCCTCGATAATGGAACTCGGATCTTCTCCGGATCGCAGTTGCGGGTACATGGGTGTTGTCGCAACAACGAAGCTCGAATTCGCTGGCATGTCGATTGGCGAGTACCCGGCTGCCGAGAAACTGCACATCTTAAAGAAGATTCCCAGTATGATGGACCGGGCTGAGGGCTGGATCATAATCTTTGTGCTGCCGTTTGTGGGGTTCGATGGCAGCGGATTCAGCGGATTTGGCGAGATCATGCAGTTCTACGAGCCTGTCGGGTGGGCTGCCGATTACGGAGTCCTCGTCTTCTGGATAGCAAGCGCCCTTCTCTGGATCGGATGGATCAACTTCTATGCAGGGCTGTTCAACTGCCTGCCAGCAGTTCCGCTGGATGGGGGACACGTCTTCAAAGACATCATTCACTCGCTCTTTGGAAGGTTTGTAAGCGACCATGGCGCAGAACAGCTCTCAAGGAGCATAGCAGTGGCATTCGCGGTTCTGATCCTTGCTTCGTTCGTCTTCATGATCTTCGGACCGGTTATTGTGGATCTTATAGCTGGGTTCTCGTGAGCGCTTCCAGTTTCTCCCCGATCCGATGCGCACGCTCCTGGTACTCTTGACTTTCTGCGGGAATCGTCTCATCCACGCGTGCGTACCGCATGCCATCAGGCGAGAGCATCTCGGCACGCACCCTGATCTCTCTCTCATCGCCAACCATCTCGGAGAATGCACCTATCGGAACACTGCACCCGCCCCCGAGAACGTCGATTACGATCCGCTCAATTTCCGTCTCGATTCTGGTCTGCGGATGATCCAGCGCACGCACCAGATCCGCGGCATCGGAATCCCTGAGCGCCACGATTGCGATTGTGCCCTGATTGGCTGACGGGATGAAGCGGTCGATATCGAGCCGCTCAAATTCAAGATCCCAGCCCATCCTTGTGAGCCCTGCCTCGGCAAGCAGGATGCCATCATAGACGCGATCACGCAACTTTCGTAGGCGGGTGTTGATGTTGCCGCGCAGATCCACGATATCAAGGTCGTCGCGGAATCGGTTCAACTGGGCTCTGCGGCGCATCGCCGATGTGCCGATGACTGCGCCTGCGGGCATATCCTCAAGAGGTGTGTCGTCGTTTGTGATCAGAATATCATGTGGGGAGTCACGTTTCATAACCGCCGCGGTTACCAGTTGCTCCGGGCGGATCGTGGGTATGTCTTTCATTGAGTGGACTGCGATGTCGATATCACCCGCAAGCGAGTGTTCGTCAATCTCACGCACGAATACGCCGACACCGGAGAGTTCGTGCAGAGGCAGGTTCGTTACCGAGTCGCCATGCGTCTTGATGATACGAATCTCAGTCTCGATACCGATTTTGCGTAATTGCTTGGAAACAATCTCCGCCTGCATACGTGCCAGCATACTTCCGCGTGTTCCGATGACAATCATGCGCCATTTCTTGGTTGTGATGTGTATAAACGTTACTTGATACGTGTTTAGCCAACCACACGATTACACAGGTTTCCACGAGAAAGACTACCATCTTCTTATGTTAATCTCGTAAAATCTCGTGGTTTTTTTCACGATTATAACAACGAAACTGTTATATATTATGCAACATCAAAACGGTATCTATGGCTGCAGACCCAGTGGGCGAAACCGAGAAATCCACTGATCGTTTCATCGATTCGGAGATGGTCATCTCGAGAGGATTCATGGTATCTGCCCAGAAGATGTTCGGGGATGGCTACAAAGCGATCATCCGGAATCTTTCGCACGAATACGGGGGTGCAATCATCAAGTACCTTGCAGGCGATACTGACATGAGAGCGCTCTCCGATTCCAGGAAGCTGCAGATACTCTTCGAGCGTGGTGTCGTTGCTGATTCTGTGAACGTGGAACTTGAGGATGATAAACTGATACTCACAACGAGATTTTGCAAGCACCACCTTGGCAAGAATGTGCGTGAAGAAGTTGGAATCCCGGCGACCCGGGTCTGTCCTGTTGGCATTCTTGCAACCTGTCTGATACAGAACGTACTCGAGAAAGGGGTTGTTGGTGGGGCGAAGGATCCCGGTGAGTACGACAAAACCGGAATATGCGTAATACGGTTTGATTTAGTTTCTCGACGTAAGTCGGAAGTAAGGAGTATGGGGTTTTGATCATGATCATGACAGAGAAGCTCAGCAAGGTTTTATCAGATCTTATGAAGACCGGGGAGATTGAATCAAGCGTGATTGCGAGCCGAGACGGGTTGCTCATGGTATCATACATGCAGAAAGGAGATGACGAGACCTTTGCTGCGATGTCCGCAACGATGCTCGGCGCCGCAGAGACCGCATCCACCGAACTGGAAAGGGGAGTTCCGGATCGGGTGATCGTCGAATCAAATGATGGAAAACTGATCGCAGTCGGCGCCGGACCAAAGGCGCTGGTTGTGGTGATCACTCCGGCAGACGCGGGTCTCGGGCTCATGCTCGTGGAACTTGGCAAGGCTGCGGACGAGATCAAGAAGATTTTGAACTGATAGGTGATCTCTTGTGGGTTGAACTGGACGGCTGGACTGCGAAACTCCGATTTTCTGCCTGTCATCTGATACCGCACCATCCGAAATGCGGAAGACTGCACGGGCATACGTACGCTGTGAGTGTGAAGGTATTCGGAGAACGAACCGGCGAGTTCATAATCGATTTCGAGATCCTGAAAGGACTGATTGCAGAGATCTGCGAGCGCCTCGACCACCGCGTAATTCTTGCTGAGAACGATACCCGCCTGCAGATCACAAAAGATGATCCGAGCATAATCGTTGAGACTGGCGGGAAGATGTATCAGTTCCCAATTGAGGACGTCACACTCGTTCCGACCGATTCAACGAGCGCAGAGAGCCTCTGTGAGTATGTCGCATCCGAACTGGCTCCAGGGATGAGTCCCGGCGTCAGCAGAATAGAGATACGAATCGACGAGGGGCTCGGGCAGGGCGCGGGATTCACGCTCGATATTGCGAAGACGGGTGATAGAGCCGGGGCAGGCACATGAACATTCTCTGCTGCTACAACGTGAACATCGATGCGGTCGGAACAATTGACGGCGCAAAGCTCACTGATTACATCAGGGATACCGGAGGTTGTGAGATTGATTGCACTCACACGCCGGATCGCATCAGCGATATGGCTGATCTTATCCTTCTTCTACTCTCGCATATGCAGAACGGAACCGGTGGCGAATATCTACTCGAAGCACCCGATGCAATCGTTGAGTCGTCGCGTCTGTTAAAAAACGAACCTGTGCTTCGCCTGGGTGGAAACGCAGGAATTGCTGCGAGTGTTCTATCCAATCTCGGAGCATCACTTGTGATTCCAAACGTGGCATCCATGTCACGGACGCAGGCAGACCTGCTCACCGGAGCTGCGATACGGATTCCGGTTTACGAAAACGGTGAACTCGCCCTGTTGACGCCATATAATGCGCATGATGCGTCGCGTAGTGCGCGTGCGATGGGTGATTGCGAAGACGCCATACACTATGTCTTTGACTTTAAGAAAGGAACAGAAGTCGAACTGCGCGGCAGAACGATCGTCGCGCCGGATAACAACCGTGTCATAGCGACGTATGACCCAAAGAACATCGCGCTACATGTCGATTACGCGTTTGAGGCGTTTTCCAATGCGAAAATCAAGGAGATAGATGGCGCGCTGGTATCAGGACTCCATCTGCTGCGCAGCAACTACCCAGACGGATCAACGTATCTCGATCATTTACAACCGATTATAGCTGAATTGCGGAGCTGGAAATCATCAAATCCGGATTTAAAGATACATTTCGAGTCAGGGGACTTTTTGGATGCCGAGATCCGGGATCATGTGATCTCTTACATCTCCAGTGTCGTGGATAGTATCGGCATGAACGAAGACGAGTTTTTCGAGGGAGAAACAGATTTTTCGGTAGTACAGATCATCGAAAAAGCGGTACGGTTCATCGGTCGCCTCGGGATCTCGAGATTATGCATTCATACGAGAGATTTCATGGTGAGCGTCTTTGATTGTGATTACATCGATTGCGCATCCGAGATTAACGCGCTGGGCGCGGGTGCAGCCGCAGCCGCCGCGCGTGCAGCAACAGGGCGCGTGGACCGCGTGTCTGTGGATACGGCAGTTCGCGATCTGGAGCCGAGCAGCAAAGGCACCCGTGAGTGCGCGATTGCGCATGAACACTTCGGCGGAAAGATGATCGGAAACGGAGTGAATCTACAATTGAGTGGATATTCAATCTGCGTTGTTCCATCGCTCTGGTGCGAGCACCCGGTATCAACGGTTGGCATGGGTGACACAATGACCGCGGGCGTATTCCTGAGGGAACTTGCGCACCACCGGTAGCCGGTAATCACTATCAGTAGTCGTATTTTCTGTGATAGCCCCGTGGCGTTATGATGACATTGCCCCATGTTCTCGACTCGCTATTTCCGATGATGACAGTGGTGTGCATGTCCACGAAATCGTCGAAGTTGAGCGCGTCTTCGAGCGTGGTTGTGACCGCGCTCATCCCATCTCTGAATGCATCTTTCACGAGCCCTACCGGAACCGACCAGCTTCTATGCTTCCGGACCAGTTCCACGCATCTCTTGAAGTTTGTATTCCTGTTCCTGCTCTTCGGATTGTACAGGACGAGCACAAAATCGGCTGCGGCCGCGCTCAGAATCCGCTGTTCAATATCCTCCCACGGCGTCAGCAGATCGCTCAGGCTCACGCTTGCGAAGTCGCCTGTGATGGGAGATCCGAGGATGCTTGCTGCTGCGCTTGCGGCTGTGACCCCCGGAATCACCTTTATCTCAATATCCGTATCTTCTTTCTCAGCAATCTCCAGTACGATTCCTGCCATGCCGTAGATTCCGGAGTCTCCCCCGCTTATGATTGCGACCACATCTCCACCGGATGCCAGTTCCAGCGCGTCTTTGGCACGCGCAATCTCTCTTCCCATTGAACTTGTTATGACCTCTTTATCACCAAGCAGTGAATTGATCTGCTCGAGATACGTGTTGTTGCCGACGATGTAGCGCGACTCTGATATCGCCTTCTGCGCCGCAACGGTCATTAGATCCGGATGTCCGGGGCCAATTCCAATTATGTACAGTTTGCCGCCTTTGGTAGCCATATTCTGCTATCATGGCTCCGGTATCTTATTTGTTATTGCATAACCGGGCGTCTTGTGTGTCCCGTATGTGCCAGGCGCAATCACAACTTTCAGCGAAACCTTTATCTGCTAACCGCCCCTCCTATAGAATACATTGTAACTCTTATGTTACGTGATTTATGATGCATATGGCAATTAACATTGCTATAGAAGGGTGAAGAGCGAGATTGTCGCATCTCGTTCGATGAAGCCGTGTATACGTGCGATCTGGACGCTTACTGAATTAAGCAGAGGCGGATTCTGGTAATTATACCATCTGGTGAATAGTTCGGCTCAAGTGCCTACGAAGGACGTGCCAAGCTGCGATAAGCCCCGGCGAGGTGCATGGAACCATTGAACCGGGGATCTCCGAATGAGACTTCTTGATGCGACGCGAGTCGTATCGATCCTTCGGGATCGGGAACGCTCCGAATTGAAACATCTTAGTAGGGGCAGGAAAAGAAATCAATCGAGATGCTGTGAGTAACGGCGAGTGAAAACAGCAGAGTTCAAACCGAATCTTTCCTTGAAAGAGGCGAGACATGTGGTGTTGTGAGGCAGATCATATACAGTCCAAACCAGTGAAGTCAAACTCATCTGGAATGTTGGGCTACAGAGCGTGATAGCCGCGTAGACGTAAACTGGTGGACTGTGATCTGATCCTCGAGTACCGTGGGTCGGAAATCCCGCGGAAATCTGGGAGACATCAACTTCCAAAACTAAATACAACTTGAGACCGATAGCAGAGTAGTACCGTGAGGGAAGACTGAAAAGCATCCAAAAGATGGA
>JAYEFS010000368.1:0-9466 GCA_034658695.1 Methanobacteriota archaeon
CACAGAATCCATCAGAATCAGGATTTTTGCATCAAATACTGAACGAAACAAAAACGGGATCAGTTCGGTGTAGTGGTTTCATTAGTCCGATTATGAACCCCGCCTATCAGCCCAATTCTTTCACGGTACAAGAAAAACCAGTAGCAATCGGTTCAATCCAATTGGAAAGATGCTTTCGCTCCAGTACTAAAATGAAACAAAAATGGGACCAATTCAGTACGGGGTATGCACATCCTTTCATCACCCTAAGCTGCACCCACTTGGTGTTGGGTGGTGATCGTATGCACCTTGCATAGTAGTCCTCTGTTTCGCCGTATCGATACCCGCCTGCCGGACCAGAACCGCCAGCGTTGGGGACAACCACGCCGTAGACACCGGCAAACGGCGCCCATTTCCGCTCTGATGATGTGATTCTCATCCATCTCGCGGATGGCTCTGCTTCAACCTGTGGTGGAATCCATGTCATTAAGCGCGGCGTTGTGAAGTTGAAGACGCCATGACCGCTCAGGTGTAGTTATACTCAGCACCTGCATAAAGTGCGATTTTTGTAATTGTCAATTTGGCCATGAATGCACAAGACCGAGGCACACACCATTCGATCGCCAATCAGGAGGTTTATTTAATCTTTGCGTCCTTGCGCCCTCGCGTCTTTGCGTTTTTATTCTTCAATTCAACGCAATGACGCAAAGGCGCTAAGGGTGTCATCTCTATTGTCACGTCTTTCGCGTGTGTCAACACATCACTGACACATTTGCAAAAAAGCTCAGTTTGTGGCGGTGCGAAGTATACCGGTTCTGCACCGCCCATTCGGGCACCGGCACCGGCACAGTTTCCACCGCTCTCGGACACTTCATCATGTCGTCCCAGTCGCCGTCCCGGTTCCAGTCGAACCAGAACACTTTGTGACCTTTTTCGCTTCGAGTGAACAGAACTCCCCGGAACCGAAAGGAATACATCACATAATATCAGATACCGGCAGCATGAACGTGAGAGATGTCATGCACGAAGAGGTCATAACCTGCCAGATCGACGACGCAATCAGAACGGTCGCATCGTCGTTGAAGCATCACGGCATAAGTGGCATGCCAGTCATGGATGGTGACCGACTGGCTGGGATCGTCACCGAGTCTGATGTACTGAGATTACTCGAACTTCCCGAGCACAGCAGAAGCCTGTGGCTCCCGAGCCCGCTCGAGATAATCGAGATTCCGCTGCGCGAACTGATCGGATGGGATGAAGCAAAGAGGGCGCTTGAGGACGTCGGCGAAAAGCCGATACGCACGATCATGACGAAGCACGTGCGTACAATCTCGCCGGACGATTCGATCGGAGCCGCGAGCGCGCTGATGGTGAATCACCGGATCAACCGACTGCCTGTGCTCGACGATGGGCGCATGGTAGGAATTGTCACGCGGGGCGACATAATCCGCGGACTCTCCGGCGAGAACGCAGCTGTCTGACCATGATCACAGGACATTGAACTGGCTCGGCTGTATAACCGTCCAGTCGACCTTTGTTCCGTCCTTGTTATACAGCGTCACACGCAGCGGTGTTTCAGAGAGTTCAGACTGCATGGCATCTACCACAAGGTATGCCTCATCTCCGACATTTATCGCCATATCCTTTTTTGTCTTGCCAAAGAAGAGCCGCTTCTTTGACGCCTTCCGCTCTACCACTATGTTATTCCAGGTCTTGCCTTCGTTGATCGCTACGATCTCACATGGGATTCTTTTTTCAGTCATGATTGGGATGATGTTTTAACACATTCTGTTGGGTCAGTCTCACGGCACTCTGAGTGCCAGAGAGCTGCAATATCTACCGTTTCCTGGTTTTGCTGATTCATCACAAAGCACCATCCTCTCGATATTACTTAAGATTGTTTGCCGAACCAGCGGTTCTGCTGACAAAAGAGCCGTATCCTCCGGAACGTGTTACTTCAACCAAAACTACCGCATATACTCGCTCTGAATCGCTACCACCTCTGAGCTGTCCCGCGCATGCGCATATTCGTCCAGCAATTCGCGGTTCAGTTCGTGGAACGTGTGCCCCCAGTTGAACTTTTCGAGGACCAGCCTGGATTGCGCGGGCTCGCATAAGATGTAGAGTGCAGCAGCGAATGCCTCCGCAGTTGTGAGCTTGAACGGCTTTCCGAAGTTAACAGGGTTCGCAGCTACCAGATACGGAAGCGCCCTCTGTTTTACGTGGTGAAGACTCCTGAAAATCTCTTCTGCGTGTTCCCACGAAATGTCCAGAGCAGAGATTCCTTTGCATGCCTGCGCATCATCAGGCGCGAGCGCCCTCTCTGAGAACGGGCTGAGCAGTATCGATCTGCGCGGCAGTTCAGAGGGGATCCGCTTCTGAGCCAGCCCGAACTGCAACAGTTTTCGTCCCGTGCATCTCTTCGGATCGCACTGGTTTGCGTGGTACAGGTAGAGTGGGAGCATGTTTTTTGGTACTTACTTAATATTGTGTGAATATCCGCATATACAACCACGAGATTGTACGAGATTGCACAGAAATCTTGTAAATCTTGTGGAAATCCGTGTAATCTTGTGGTTCCTAACATACCGTACTGATCATGTTCATCTTCGCAACTTACACTCGCTATTCGCAAATTCTCCGGTATATCCTCTGATAAACGTCAGAGAGGTCCCCCTTGTCGTATCTGTACACGTCCTTGTCGAGACTCACAATCTCGCCATTCTCGTATGAATCCAGATCCCAGAACCGGCAGCCATCCGGAGTTCCGACCTCATCGGCAAGCAATATCTCGCCCGCGGAGTTCTTGCCAAACTCTATCTTGAAGTCTGCAAGGATGATTCCCTTATCAGAGAGGCGTCTCTTCAGGGTATTGTTCACCTTTCTTGTGCATTCTGCAATTGAGTCCAGTTCCTCGCGTCTGAGCCAGCCATTCTCTACGATCTCTTCATAATCGATCGGTCGATCCACAGCCTCGAACTTGGTTGTGAACTCGACGATGGGATCAGGTATCTTTGCGCCAAGACGTGGTTCGATTCCTGCAGGGACTGCGTCTCCACTCTCATGTCGTCTCAAGAGCGATCCCGCAACAAAATTGCGGCAGATCACCTCGACCGGGATTATCTCGAGATGTTCAACTTCCATTGTGTTTGGCGGGACGAACGCACGGAAATGCGTTGGTATGCCCTCGCTTTCCATGATCTCGAACCAGTATGCAGATAATTTGCAGCATACCTCGCCCTTGTGCGCGAACTCGTCCTTCTTTACCCCGTCGAACGCGGTTGTGCGATTCGTGAATTCAAAGAACGTCTTTCCATCCTTTTTGATGATGTCCTTCGATTTACCTGCCCTCTCTCTGATCTCGGTTGTCATGACATTCTCTGATGTGTACCAAAAGATATAAAGTATGCTGTCATAAGTGTTTACATCCGCGGCTGTAGTTTAGCGGTATGACATGAGCTTCCCAAGCTTGTAACCCGGGTTCGAATCCCGGCAGCCGCATACGTACATGGTGATATCATGGACAAGGGAATAATATACTTTGAAGAACCGGGTGCTACCAACACGGACGAGACCGTGAGAGCCGCTGTTGAGCGGGCATCCGAACTTGGGATCAAGCACATCGTTGTTGCAAGCACCACCGGATCAACCGGAATTAAGGTTGCTGAGGCAGCAGAAGGAACAGACATAAAAACAATCGTCGTGACGCTGCATTATGGCGCAAGAGGCGCAGAAACGTGGTTAGTCGATGATCTCAATCTCAAAACATTGCAGGAGATGGGTGCAAGTGTCTTCACGCAGACGCACGCCCTCTCCGGAGTTGAGCGGTCGTTTTCCGACAAACTCGGCGGAGCAAGCAGATCCGAGACCATTGCGGCAGTTCTGAGGAGCCTATTTGGGATCGGATTCAAGGTGGCTGTCGAGATCACGATCATGGCTGCTGATTCGGGCATGATCCCTGTTAGCAACGACTCCGAGATCATCGCAATCGGTGGGACTGGTACCGGCGCTGATGTCGCGTGCGTGATCCGACCAGGGCATGCAAACAGCTTTTTTGATATGCAGGTGCGAGAGATCATTGCGATGCCGAGGGTGAAGTGACGGGTCGTAGGAAGAGAGGGATATAATGGACGACATCGGAATTATTGGCGTCGGCGGATACAATGAGATGGGTCGGAATATGACCGCTGTTCACGTCGGCAAAGACATAATCATTCTTGACATGGGGCTCCGTCTCGACCAGATACAGATTCACGAGGACGTGGAGACCGAACGGATGCATTCGCTCGATCTGATCAAGATGGGTGCGATACCGGATGACACCGTGATGAAAGGGGTGGACGGAACGGTTCGCGCAATCGTCTGCACGCACGGGCACCTCGACCACATCGGGGCGATTCCGAAGCTGGCGCACAGGTACCGTGCACCGATCATCGCAACACCCTATACGATCGGTCTGATCAAGCAATTGATCAAGTCGGAACGGAAGTTTACCGCAGAAAACAAACTCGTAGCGATGCATGCGGGAGATGTGAGGGAGATCTCGCCAAATCTGTCCATAGAATTCATTCGGGTGCAGCACAGCACGCTGGACTGCGTCTTTGTTGCGATACATGCTCCACAGGGCATTCTGTTGTATGCTAACGACTTCAAGATGGACCGGACACCGACACTGGGCGAACCACCAGACATACCCCGGCTCAAACAGATCGGCAAGGAAGGCGTCTTTCTGATGATCACAGAGAGTACCAATGCGGCAATCTCCGGAAAAACGCCGTCGGAGCGAATCGCAAGGAATATGCTACACGATGTTCTCACCGGAACCGAGGAAACCAAGTCCGGAGTCGTCGTGACCACTTTTTCATCACATGTCGCAAGAATTGATTCGATCGTTAAGATCGCGAAGAAGATGGATAGAATCCCGGTACTCCTGGGGCGATCGATGGATAAATATGTGAAACTGGCAAAGAATATGGGTTATGTGGAGTTTCCGGATAATCTGAATGTGTACGGCACACGCAAGACGATAGACAAGGCGCTTGCGAGAATCGCAGCCGAAGGGAAGGATAAATACCTCCCGATCATGACAGGACACCAGGGAGAACCAGGGGCTGTGCTTGACCGGGTGGCTGTGGATGGTACGGACTACCGGATTGAAACCGGAGATAAGGTCATATTTTCCGCAAACGCCATACCAACACCGGGAACGCTCGCAAACCGTTATGCAATCGAGACGAAATTAAGAATGCGTGGCGCACGCATCTATGATAAGGTTCATGTCTCAGGGCATGCCTGCAGGGAGGATCACTGGGAGCTCTTGCGCATGATAAATCCGGAGCATGTGATCCCCGCACACGGCAACATCGTGATGCATGGTTCGTATCTTGAGATCGCTGAATCTGCAGGATATGTGCTCGGGGACACCATCCATCTGCTCAGAAACGGGGAGGAACTGGTTCTCGGATGATACTATGAATGAACTGTTCAAAAGCGAACTCACAAAACGTGGCGACCTAGTTTACGAGTATATCCGATCAGATAGGCAAAGGAAGCGATTTCACGGGAAGGACGTTCACGACTCGGTCTATCTGTATCTGGATGGTAAGCGCGGCAAGTCGCTCCGACCTGCTGTGCTACTATTCTCCTGTGGCGCAGCCGGCGGCAACGAGGAGATCGCACTTCCCGCGGCGGCAGCAATTGAGATATTTCACACATGGACGCTCGTGCATGATGACGTCATAGACCGGGACAGCATGCGGCGTGGCGGATACACCGTGCACGAGGAATTTCGCAGGAGGGCAGTTGAACTCGGCTACGATAGTGACGCTGCAGCACGTTATGGCTCGTCGATTGCGATACTTGCAGGAGACGTCCAGCAGGGCTGGTCTGTCTCGCTCCTATCCGAACTCGAGGAGCGCGGCGTCGACTCCGGCGTCGTGCTGCACCTGATCAAAATGATGGAGACCGATGTTGTGCTGGCGCTCCTCTCAGGGCAGACCCTCGATGTCCAGTATTCGAGAGCTCCGATAGAATCGCTGAGCGAGGATGCGATCCTCGAGATGCTCTGGAAAAAGACCGGAGCGCTGTACGAGTTTTCCGGAAAAATGGGTGCGATGATCGGACTCAACACAAAAGACGAGGAGAACGAGCTGGTTCATTCGATATCGCAGTTCACAGGCAGATGTGGCACCGCATTCCAGTTGCAGGACGATATCCTTGGCGTTGTCGGTGATACGAAGAAACTCGGAAAAGTGGTCGGTTCAGACATTAAGGAAGGTAAACGGACGCTCATCATATACCACGCCTTCACGAATGCGGACTCTGCGCAGAAGAGGCGCTTATCGGAAACGCTTGGAAACGAGGGCGCGTCGGATGCGGAGGTGAGTGAGGTCGTGGACATCCTCGCGGATCTGGGCAGCATCGAATACGTGAGTGCGCTCGCTGATCGACACATTGGAGAGGCGAAGAGCTACATAGACCAGATACCGCAGTCCGGATACAGGGATCTTCTGCTGATGTGGGCGGAGTATATGGTCAAAAGGGATTTTTAGAGACGCAATCGAATTTTAATGGTCAGTTGGATGCGTAACAGCATGAAAAACGTGGAGACCCGGGTTGACAACACTCTTCGCGTTAAATCAAGAACGCGAATACGCAACGGCGCAATGCCGCAAAGAACAAAAATCCTCCTGTTGGTGATCCTGTTGTATTGGCATCGGTCGCTCTCGTGTTCATGGTCCGATTGACCATTACAAAATCCTTATACGTTCTCGAGATCATCTATGAGCTATACTCCCTAACTAAAATTCGAGCATGCTCAATACTATCTGGTAGGAACCACAAGATTACACAGTCTGCGAAACAGCGGCGCAGCCATCTCCACAAGATTTCTGTGCTAATCTCGTGAAATCCCGTGGTTTTGCATGCAGATATCCACACGATATTGAGCAAGTACTAAAATTCCACCTTTGGCGCGGTTTCTGCCCCCTTCTCTGCCTCAAAGTATGGTTTTTCATCAAACCCGAACATGTTGGCAACGATTGCAGCTGGCATCCTTTTTATCCGGGTATTGTACGATCTAACCTCTTCATTGTAGCGCATCCGTTCTACTGCGATGCGGTTTTCCGTCCCCTCCAGTTGCGACTGTAAGGCAAGGAAGTTCTCGCTCGCCTTCAGGTCAGGGTAATTCTCAACGACAAGAAGAAGTCTTGAGAGCGCGGAATCCATCGTGCCGGCAGCCGCCATCTTCTCATCAGTCGTGGACGCCGCGCTCCACTGGCTCCTTGCCTTCGTAATCTCGGTTAAGAGTTCCTCTTCATGCGATGCGTAACCCTTCACAGTCGAAACGAGGTTCGGGATCAGATCGGCTCTTCGCTGATACTGGCTCTCCACCTGAGCCCACGCACCGTCAACCTCCTCCTCAGAACTTACAAAACCGTTGTACATCGATAGGAACCAGCCGCCGGTAAGCAGCGCAACTACCGCGATCACGGCGACAACAACAAGTGCCGTATTCTTAGAACTCATTCAATCCCCTCAAATTCATCAACAATCTCTCCGATGTCAGATAGTACTTTAATGATATCCCTGATGTACTGCTCCTTCTCCTTCTTAAATTTGGCATTGCCACGCCGTATCTCATAGATCTCTCTTAAGACCTCCGTATCGGCATCATAAGCGTCCGAGACTGCCCCCCACATATCACCAGGGCTGCTAGGGGGTAAGTCCTTCAGATACAGGAGCGCGCCAATGACCGGCGCAAGGACAGGGACCGCCGCAAGGATAAGCCTCTCAAGATCCTTGCCCTTGAACATGAGATATTCCCCGCGGAGATGGAGCAGCTTTGATTGGAACTCGAACTCAAGCTGGTGTCGCAGGTGCTTTTTGGATATCACAAGGTCTTTTAAGAGGTTTTCACCATCGAGCATTATGTGGTGCTGCTTGATGTTTAAAAATTCGATGGGAAACACATCGGCACCGTCAAGGAGTTCCTCTTTTGTCAAGAGAAGCGGTATTTCCTTGGTCCCTTTGAGTTTATGCAGCGTATCGAAGTCGATACTATTGCATACTGCAAGGAGTGTCATCTTATCACCAGTCTGATATTCTGCAAGTGTAACCAGATTGCCTCCCAGAATCGTCTTTATTTTTTCCGCATCTGTCTCTTTTGTCATATTATCACCATATTATTACCATAGTATCATCAAACACCGATCGGCGGTCTACACATCCCCACCCCATCACCAGCCACCGCCGAACCCTCCACCTCCGGACATACCGCCTCCGAATCCACCGAAGCCGCCACCAAATCCACCGCCACCAGACATACCGCCTCCGAATCCACCGATTCCTCCATAGTATGTACTACGTCCACGCCCTCCACCTCTCCGCCCTACAGACATCAGAATGCTGAAAGCTATGATGAGAATGATCAAAACTCCGATCCACCCATTGGGTGTATCATCTTGATTGTTCATGCGGTACTTGGAGATAACCTCTTCATCGCCTTCGAGGAGCCCTTCGATTACGAGCATCGATTCATAGATGCCTCTGCCGTATTCTCCACTTCTGAAATTGGGTGTGATGATTCTATCGCCAATGTTCACCTTCATGCTATCGGTTATCACCCCTTCAAGCCCGTAACCAACTTCAAACCTGTATTTTCGTTCCTGTTTTGCTACAAGAATCAAAAGACCATTATCCTTATCCTTTTTGCCTATGCCCGCCTGTTCGAAGAGTTTTACCGCATAGATCTCTTTGGATTCACCTTCAAGAGATTCCACAGTAACGACAGCGATCTCAACTGTCGTCGCCCCCTCGATCTTCTTTGCGAGCTCGGTTATCTTTGATTCATAGACCGCATCGATCATATCCGCATCATCAGTGACAAACCCTGTGAGCTGCGGATAATCGACGGCTGCAACCGCAGGCAAGGCGGATAGGAGGATCAGTAGAATCAATATTACTATAGATGGCTTTGTCATTTTCATCGTACCACGGTCGCTCCTTGAATAACTTCTAATCCTATCTATCTTAACTTATATAAAAACTCTCCAGCTTGGCAAGGTTGTCAACGTACCATACATGCTCAGGCAACTTATGGATAAACTCGGTGGAATCCGTGTTGGTACGATTCGAGTGCAAAGTATCCCGGCAGGGCATACCTGTACCTCCTTAACCGCCTTAATCCGTGGTCTTGATCACCCAAACACAGCTCTTCGCACAGCATCGATCCCAACATCCACCTCGATTGGCTTTGCGCAGACAGCCACAACCTCGGTCAGATCCTTCAACATGTTGCAGGTTTGTAATACAGACGATCCTCCCACCAGAGATCGATCATCCCCTCTGCAACCAGTTTCCGGCACTGCCTGGAAATCCAGTGATTTTCGTAATGATCAGTTGGATGTACAACAACGCAAAAGACGTGAAGACTGAGATTGACAACACCCTTCGCGTCTCTGCGCCTTTGCGCCCTTGCGTTAAATTG
>JAYEFS010000369.1:0-9416 GCA_034658695.1 Methanobacteriota archaeon
CTTCGCGTCTTGGCGTCTTGGCGTTTCTCTGATTTAACGCAAAGGCGCAGAGACGCAGAGCGGTGCCCGCGGCCCCACACATGTGAAGGTACCGATAGCGACCACAGAAAACGGCAGAACCAGGAAACTTAATCTATCCGTGCCGCATAAGGGGAGCCATGACCCGGATAGCAGTCGGCGGAACGTTCGATCCGCTGCACGAGGGGCACAGAGCGCTCCTCAGCCGTGCTTACGAACTTGGCAGAGGTGACGATTGTGAGGCGGGGGAAGTTACCATCGGATTGACATCAAACGATCTTGCGAGAAGGCGGCTGCATCCGGTCGCTGATTATGCGGTCCGGGAACGTGAGGTGCGGCGGTATGTGACTGACCGGTTCAACACATCGCCGGAGATTGTGATGCTACATGATCCCTACGGCACAACACTGTCCGAATCCTTCGATTACATCGTTGTGTCGCCGGAAACGCACCCCGTAGCAACGAAGATCAATGAATTACGCAGAGAGCGTGGAATCGGTGATATCGAGATTGTTCTGGTGCCTTATGTTCTGGCAGAGGATGGTCTGCCGATCTCCTCTACGCGCATCAAGAACGGCGAGATCGATCTGCGTGGAACGTTGATAACAGATCACGGACAAAGGTGATTCGATGACCGAGATATGTAGCATGATCATCACGCACTCAAAGGCGAGCATAACAGATATCGAGAACGCGTGGCACGGCACGGTCGAAGACCTGCTGCGCAGACTGCATTCGAATGAACTGGTGTATGAGTGTATGGTGCTTATGACCTGTAACCGGGTGGAAGTGTACGTGGTCTCGCCGAAAGGCAGCAAAGTCCTCTTTGAGTACACAAAGAAGATGGGCGTTCCCGAGAGAATCCTTGAGTTCAATGACCACGGAGAGTCACTGGTGCACCTCATGCGGGTTGCATGCGGGCTCGAATCGATGATCGTTGGCGAGGATCAGATTCTCGGGCAGGTCAAGGACCTGTACCATATCGCAAGAGATGCGGGCGTCACAGGAAAGGTGCTGGACACCGCCTTTGACAAGGTGATCCACGTCGGGAAACGTGTGCGTTCGGAGACCCGGATCAACAAGGGCTCGGTATCCATCGGTTCGGCAGCAATCGACCTTGCTGAGGATGTGCTCGGGACGCTCTCCGGTAAGACTGTTGTTGTCATCGGTGCCGGCACGATGGGGTCGCTTGTTGCGCATGCACTTGCGCATAAGGATGTTTCGGCGATATACGTCGCTAACCGTACAATTGAGCGTGCTGAGGCTCTTGCAGAGGAGCTTAATGGAATTGCAGTTCACTACGATGAGCGGGATCAGTATATCGCACGCGCGGATGTCGTGATCAGTGCAACGTCCGCACCCCACGCAGTCCTGACTGTGGAGATGCTGCAGCAGATAACAGAGAATCGCGACAATGACCTGCTCTTAATTGACATCGCAACCCCAAGAGACATCGAAGAGAGCGTATCCGATCTGCCGAATGTGTTGCTCTACAACATCGATGGTCTCAAGAAGATCAGCGATAGGAATCTGCAGAAGAGGCTGCACGAGGTTGCAAGGGTCGAAAAGATCATAGAAGAGGAGTATGAGTTATTAAAACTGCAGTACAAGCAGCAGCGCGCAGACAAGATCATAGCATCGTTGTATAATCAGATAGAAGGTCTTAGAATCCGTGAACGTGAGCGTGCGGTCAACCGGCTATCCGCAAAGCACACGCTCGGGGATTTTGAGCGCAGCGTGCTCGACGACCTCACGCACGCAATCACAAACAAGGTGCTGGCAGAGCCAACCAAGACGCTGCGCAATGCAGCAGCAGAGGATGACATCGACTTTCTCGATGCCACTGCCGCGCTCTTCAAACTGGATAAGAAGCGTTATTGAGAATCTCGCCCCGGTACCACTCGACAAAACGTTTGACTCCCTCTCGAATTCCGGTTTTTGCGTTCCATCCGAGTTCTTTGATCCTGCTCACATCTGCCAGCGTATCGTTGACGTCTCCTTTCTGCTTCTCGATGTATCTGACATCGGCTTTCATCCCCGCGACCTCTTCTATGGTTCTGATCAACTCATTGACACTGATCCTCGAACCGCCGCCCACATTGAAGACCTCGCCACTCGATTCACTCAACGCGGAGAGGATATTTGCATCGACGATATCGAAAACGAACGTGAAGTCGCGGGTCTGTTCTCCATCCCCGTAGACCGTTATCGCCTCACCGTTCATAATTGCCCTGACAAATAGATGTATTGCCATATCGGGTCTCTGTCTCGGTCCGTAGACCGTGAAGTATCTCAGCGACGTGGTTGGCACCCCGTAATTTTTGTAGTACAGGTAGCACAAGTTTTCGGCTGCCAGTTTTGTGACGCCGTACGGGGAGACCGGCTTTAGCAGACGCATTTCATTCATCGGCAGTTCGCAATCGCCGTAAACCGATGATGATGAAGCGTAGACGAATTTTTTTATCGGCTCGTCTTTGTAATGCTCAAGCAACCGCTGGGTTGCCATGATATTGTCGCTGGTATAAATCTCGAAATCAGCACCCCAGCTCTTCCGCACTCCTGCCTGCGCTGCCTGATGGAATACATAATCCACCGCAGGAAAATTTTCCATTGACCGGAGGTCCTGTTCCAGCAGGGTAAATCGCTCAGTCTCGAGAGATTTTTCTATGTTCTTCTCTTTATATGCCCTTGCGTAGTAATCAGTGAAACAATCGATCCCGATCACATCAAAACCGTCTCTCAGCAGACGTTCTGTGAGGTTAGAGCCTATGAACCCCGCGCATCCCGTTACCAGTGCTTTCATACATCTATCACCGGTTCTTAATCTGTGGGGGTTTCCTATTAAGGTTATTCATTGACGAATTGGGCGGATGGCAACAGGAATCCAGAGGGCGGTAGTACGGTTGGGCTGTGAATAGTTCAGTACAATCAAATAATCGGTGGTTATTAGATGGTTGTGCCGCCGGGTGGCATGATAATAGCACACGTATTCTCGAAAGGTTTATAATATCCCTTCTGATAGTAATCCGCAACCATTCGACCAATTGGTCACTGACTTGAATCATTCGTGATTCGGGTCAAAACAAAACATAGGAGGAATTGAATGGAACCCGCAATGGGTATGGGCCTTGTCGCCCTCATGGGTGCGGCAGCGACCGTCGCAGGATGCAGCGAAGACCTCGAATCAGATATGGGATCACAGAGTAATCCGAATTCGCAGGTTCAGCTGGCTGCACAGGTTGGCTATCCGCACAGAATATTCAACAAAGCTATTTCTGGTGAACCCCCGTCAAACGCGATGTACTGTGCCGTAGGCGCAGGCGTTGCCATGATGCTGATTCAGTCGATGGATGCAGCGCCGCTTCTTGCACTCGCAATCGGTGCGTTTGTTGCGGCGCTCTTGAACGGCGTCTTCTCAACGACATCATATATGGGAAGGAGCGCGAGTCAGACACGGTTCAACCAGTACGTGTACCTTGATGTATTGCGTAACCATATCCTTGGGATTATGGGGCACGCCTACATAACGACGTTCTGCATCGTCGGTCTGTCGTACGTCATGTGGAATCAGGACCTGATCGGACATCCGTTCCCGTTTCCAGTAATTGCGATGATCTGGGGACTTGCGGTTGGTGCGATCGGATCATCCACAGGTGACGTGCACTACGGTGCAGAGCGAGAGTTCCAGGACTTCAAGTTCGGAGCTGGACTGAACGCTTCCGATTCGGGTAACATCACCCGGTATGCAGAGGCAGGAATCAGGTCATCGATGGACAACACATGGTTCTGCTCGAAGTTCGGAGGACCTGCGACAGGCATTGCTTTCGGGATGGTAGTATTCCTGGACAACTGGCGATCAACGGCATTTTCAGGCTGGACTGCCGTTGCCGTAGGAACAGCGATCGTTATTCTGCTGATCCTCTATAATCGGCAGATCGAGACGTATGCCAGGAAGAAATACGGACCGTATCCGGAATATACAGGAGATATAGAAGCATGACTGATATTACTGTCATAGGAATGCTTGCAGATCACTGGATATCGATTATAGGAATCATCATCGGCGGTATCTGTATCGCGGTCGGTGTTCACTTCGTACCGGTAGGAGGCGCTCCTGCCGCTATGGCACAGGCAACCGGTATCGGAACAGGAACCGTGCAGCTCGCTGCCGGTTCAGGACTTACAGGACTGCTTGCTGCAGGATATATGTATATGACCCTGTCAGCAGCAGACAAACCCGGAATATCAGAGGTCATCCTGATATGCGCAACTGGCGCTGTTGGTGCGATGATCATGATCTCGGTAACGATGCTTGTCGGAAACTGGGTCTACATCTATGGTGTGGGCGTGCCACCGGCATCAGCAAAGAAAGACTACGACCCGATCACAGGAGACTCGCAGGCGCCGTATGTCGCGGCAGGAACCGTCGGGCAGGGCATGCCAACGGTATGCTTCGTGAGCGGCGCAATGGGCGGTCTTCTTGGAGGTCTCGGCGGATCACTTGTCTACTGCATGTTGATGTGGGTGAATGGTGATCCCGCAATCTCAAGCATATTCGCGATAGGTGTCTTTCTGGTGAATGCAGTGCTGCCGTCATACAACATCCAGGGAACAATCGAGGGATTCCATGATCCAAAGTTTAAGCGAGTGCCAAAGGCTATTCTTGCATGCTTTATCGCATCGCTTCTCTGCGGAATCATCGCAGTAATAATCCCGGGCGCAGCAATGATTGGAGGTGCATAGAATGTCGGCAACTGCTGAAACCGCGAACCAGGTTGATACCAAGGGCATCGTCATAGGACTCGTCGGAATATACATAGCAGGCATCGCAGCACCCGCTGGAATGCCATATCTCGCGTTCCTCGCGGGAATCGGTGCGATATTTGCAACCAAGATGGGTGCTGATGCTGTGCGCAGGGTATGCAGCTACGGTATCGGTACAGGTGTCCCGTCGATCGGAATGCTGGCTCTTGGTATGGGTATCATCTCAGCAATGTTCGGGCTTGCAATCGGAAGTATGTATGACAAAGTCTTCATCGGACCGATCGTTGGTTTGGCGCTTGCACTTGTGATTGGGTTCGTCGTCGGATCGCTCGCAAACAAGATCATCAAACTGAACATTCCGGTTATGGAACGGTGCTTGACAGAGATTGCAGGCGCGGGTGTTCTCGTACTTACCGGGCTTTCGGTCATGATCGCGGGAGACCTGGACTTTGTGGTGATCAGTGATAAGGTCATTACGACCGGGTACATCGCACCAGTCTTCATTCTTGGTGCGCTCGGCATTCTGCATCCGTTCAACGCCAGTCTCGGACCTGATGAGACTCAGGACCGTACGCTGATTCACGCATACTCATGCGGTGCGATTGCGATGGTGATAGGAGGAGTCTGCTCGATTGCGGTCAGTGACCCGGTCGCGGGAATAATCTCAACGGTCATAGGACTTGCCATCTGGTATGTAACCTTCGTGGGATTCGTAAAACTCGTGAAGCGCGACGCGGGCGCAGGCTATGTCGGAACAGGACTGCTTCCACCGGGGGCGATGTAGATGGATGTCGCACGAATAGTACCTGAATTCCATGTACTTCTTGACCCGATGTCAGGAGTCATTGCCGAGGAGAGGGAGGACCTAATCATGTTCTCGCTCGTTCCGATTCAGGCACAACTGGACATACTCGAAGACGTTGCCGACGATCTGATGAACTCACTTGAACCGGATAAAGAACTGTTGAACACATATCCCGGACGAGAGGAGACTGCCCGGATTGCAGGAGTGTATGCGAACCTGTTCTATGGTCTGGTCATCGGACTCATAATCGCGTTCATGGCAGCGATGGTAGTTGTAATGGGAGGGATCTAGAACAATGGCAAAAGTAGCAACATCCGAACCATGGCCCATACTTCCTGGTGAGTTTGATGTTGGAAACCCTGAAGACTGCGTAGCTGTTACCACCTGCGGATCACATCTGAGCGATTTCCCGCTTGCAGCAGGAGCAGCACTCACAGGACCAACCAAGACTGAGAACATCGGAATCGAGAAGCTGGTTGCAAACCTCGTATCGAACCCGAACATCAGGTTCTTGATCGTGACCGGAATGGAGGTCAAGGGACACATCACGGGACAGGCGATAACCGCGTTCCACAAAGGTGGAATCGACGCGGACGGACGGATCATCGGAGCGGTTGGAGCAATCCCGTTCATACAGAATCTGGATGCGGACGCGATAGCTAGGTTCCAGGAGCAGATCGTTGAGTGCGTCGACTTGATCGATACCGAGGACGAGGGCAAGATATCAGCAGCAGTAAAGGCGTGTGTTGCAAAGGATCCTGGCGCTCTTGATGTGGAGCCGATGATACTCAAGATGGAGGAAGGCGGCGGCGAAGAAGAGATCGCAGGATTCAGACCGATGGCTGCCGAGGTTGCAACTGTCCGCGCACGGATCAAAGAGATCGAAACGGTGACGATTGCCACAGGCAACATGAACAAGTTTGCGGCAGGTGTCTACGCAGCCAAGATCGAGGGAATCATGATCGGTCTTACGATAACGCTGATCCTTCTCGGACTCGTGGTGATGGCGGAAGGAGCTCTCAGCTTCCTTGTAGGAGGTGCATGATATGCCAGAAGAGGAAAAGATCGAAGAAACCGTCGAAACCGAAGAAGTTGTTGCAGAGGAAGTTTACGAAGAAGCAACTGAAGAGGCTCCCGAGGAAGAAGCAGCCGGAGAGGCGATCGCGTATGGGGTCGGAACCCCGATGGTGATTGAACCATTCATGGAACCGTTCGAGACCGCTGTCGAGAGCGTACGGCGCCGTTCACAACTGATTGCGCGTAACCAGAAACTGGATTCCGGTTTCACGGCAGGCGCACCGCTCGGTGTCGCAGCAGGCATATTGTTCGCACTCATACTGGCTCTGTTACCGTTGTTGTGGATGAAGGGGTGATTCAGGTATGGCAAAAGAAGGACAGATCATCGTTCCACACGTCGTCGTTGACAGGGCTGAGTATACCGAGGTTCTGCGAAGGCTGGACGAGATCGACGAGAAGATTGAGTTCGTAAATTCCGAGATATATCAGCGGATCGGAAAGAAGGTTGGTAGAGATATCGGCATACTCTACGGAATAGCGACAGGGCTGGTGATAGCGTTGTCTTATGTAATCCTGACCGGGATAACAATATAAGTGAGGTATTAATATGTTCAGATTTGATAAAGAACAGAAGGTCTTCGATTTAGGCGGCACAACGATAGGAGGTCAGCCAGGAGAATATCCAACTGTTCTCTTCGGTTCGATGTTTTATAACAGGCACAAGATCGTAACGGATGAGGATAAAGGAATATTCGACAAGAACGCTGCCGACAATCTCTGGACCGCAGCAGAAGAGATCAGTGACACAACAGGCAACCCGCACTGCAACCAGATCGTTGCAGAGACGAATGAGGCGATGAAGAATTACATCGACTGGTTTGTGGACGGGTATGATGAGCCGTTCTTAATCGACTCTTCGGCAGGCGACGTTCGGGCGTTTGGTGTTGCGTACGCAACAGAGATCGGTGTTGCCGATCGTGGCATACACAACTCGATCAATGCAAGTATCCATGAGGATGAGGTTGCGGCGATCAAGGAGTCGGATCTCACATCCGCAATCATTCTCGCATTCAATGCAACCGAGCCAGGTGTCAAAGGAAAGATCGAGATTCTTGAGGAAGGCGCGGCAGGCATCGAGTCGGGCATGCTCGAGATCGCAGAGGGCTGCGGCATAACAAAGCCACTCGTGGATATTGCTGCGATGCCACTCGGATCAGGCGCAGGCGCAAATGTGCGTGCAGGCGTTGCCGTAAAGGCAAGGTTCGGGCTTCCTGTTGGCGCAGGATATCACAACTCAGCGTCCGCATGGGACTGGATGAAGACGTTCAAGAAGGAGCACCGCGATGTGTGGCCTCCTGTTGACATCGGAAACAACCTGATCGCGGGAATCGCTGGAGCTGACTACTACCTGTACGGTCCGATTGAGAATGCGACGATGATAGCACCTGCAGCTGCGATGATCGACATCATGGTTGCCGAGAACGCAGAGGAACTCGGACTCACTGTGAAGGATCCGAACCACCCGTTCAAGAAGCTGATTTGATTTTTCTGGGTGAACATCCTCTCGCCTGCGCGGTGGGGGGATCTCTTTTTATTTTTTTGGGATATATTTTATACATAAGAATGTCAGGGAATCATCGAAAGGTCTTTGAACCCGATCAACCATTCCAACATTATGGGCGATGCTTTCGAGTATTTTAGAACCAACCTCGTAGATATAACCGGAAGCTATGAGGGTGAATATGTCGCCATCATAGACGATAGTATCGTAGCTCATGGAAGGGATGCTAAAAAAGTTTACAGTGCGGCAAAGGAGAAATTCCCACGAAAAACCATCTTCTTAGGGCAAGTTCCAAGAAAGGAGGCTATGATTCTTTGAAGAGCTGTTTCCCATTCACAGAAGAAGCATCTTCCAGTCTTGGCACTGTTTATAGACCCATCATGAAAGTTGGGCTGAAAGACGCTGATGGGGTTATGTTTGAAACCAGCATGATTGTAGATTCCGGTGCGGATATTACGGTGCTTTCGAAGCGAATGAGTGATATTATGGGGATAGATGTGGAAAATGGTGAAGAAAAGATATTTCGCGGGATTGTGGGGGAAATAATAGCTTATGTGCACAGGATACCATTGTTCATCGATGGAAGAGAAGTCGAAGTCAGGGTTGCTTTTGCACTGGCGGAAGTTCCAAATCTACTTGGCAGGCTGGACATCTTCAGAAACTTTGAAATACGCTTCAGAAAGGAAGAAGATTTCTGTTTCAGCGATTAAATGCTTTTTATGTATTCCGTAGTTCAGAGCTGTTCAGAAGACGTGATTCCTGGTCCATCTCCGTATCTATATTGCAGAGGATCTCTGGCTCACCGTGCAGGATCCAAACCACCCGTTTAAGAAGCTAATCGATCTTCGGGCGAACATTCTTCCACCTGTGCAGCGGGGGGGATCTGATTTTATTTTTTTTGGGGATCTACCTTGCACACAATGTCCTGCTTGACCGATTAGGGGTTATGAATAGGAAGAGCACCATTTATCAGATCAGCAATCAGAAGAAGAGTCATGCCAAAAGCAGCATAAGTGCAGAAAGGACTGGCAGACATGGATCGATGAAGATGATGGGTAAAAATCGGATAGCGCGGTACGGCACAATCAAAAATCCCAGTGAAATACACTCGGAGACTTGTAACTACTCACGTTTTAGAAAACAGTAGACTTTTAGGTCATTTTTAAGCTACATCCTCAACAGTATGTCCGAATACCCCTACTTCTGAACAGTGAAAATTTATGAAAAACGGTTTTGCATAGATTCAAATCA
>JAYEFS010000370.1:0-2120 GCA_034658695.1 Methanobacteriota archaeon
ATCTGGGGCTCTGCAATTATGCTGCTTGGAGTCATCCTGTTCACGGTAGCAGGTCTCGAATTTCTTGGGATGGGGATCACATTTTCTGGCTTGGTGCTGGTCTTTATCGGCATCTACTGGGCAACCAAACGCAAGACAGAGATTCCAGCAGATGAAATGCATAAGAGAATCAATGAAAAGGCAGGTTCCAATGCGTTCTGGAATGTGATGGTGTTTGCGGGAATCTTAATATACGTAAATCACTATTCCCCCGGGCTTCTTGAGATCCGCGATGTTCCTGTACTGATGGCGGGTGTCGGAATGTTCACATTTCTCATATCTCGTCTCTATTACATCAGGCGAGGACTGTCATGAAGAACCGGCTCAAGGTCTTTCGGGCGATGCACGACTTGACCCAGGAGGATCTTGCGGAGAAACTTGGTGTCACACGCCAGACCATAAACGCAATCGAGAAGCAGCGGTACAACCCATCGCTTGAGCTTGCATTCAAACTCGCAGACTTCTTTGGCGTGACGATTGAGGAGTTGTTCGTCCACTCTCAAGCATCCGGAGAACCGGAATCGCCCTGATATCCAGGAATCGTAACTATGAAAGAAAATCCATATATCCAAAGAAGAACGCCCAATCAAGAGGTGATTTGACATAACAAACGTTCTGACACACCCTGCTGAATTCTTCAGCGAACTCTCCGCAAGAGACGTGAATTTGGGGATCCCGTTCATAATCGTGGTGATCGGAGCCGGTATCTCAGCCATTTCCGCGGTAATGGGGTTCTATTGTTATGGTGCAAAATCGGCAGAGATCGTTAGAGGGGTCATTGCACCGTTCATCTGGTGGTTTCTGTGTGCGGGTGCATTCTATGCAATCTCAATCTTCTCCGGAGGGGTTGGCTCGTTCAAACGGGTGCTCGAGTTTACCGGATACGGTGTCATCCCGCAGATCCCTTCCGCGATCCTTAATGCCCTACTCCTGCCTGCACTCCTGCCGCTCCTCGCCTCAGACCCCTCTCAATTCACGATGTATGTGATCGCCATCATCAGCCCACTCTTTTCGCTCTGCAGTGTTGCTATATGGGTATTCGCAGTCAAGCACTCACGCAACATGTCGACCAATGACGCGCCGGCTACAGTGGTTGGTAGCGTGGTTGCGGGGTGGTTGCTGATGTGGGGCATGATGGGCATCATGGCAGACATGGTGAATTAATCAAGGCGATATTGGCACGTCGAATTTGTGATTCTACAGCATGATTCTGAATTATACCATGAAGTCTTCCGATCAATCGAAAAATTTAAGTATCACCACATACTTACATAAGTTCACACAGATTTATTAAAAGACCAGTCTGCACAAAAGATGTGATTGATGTGGCAAACGTTCTGACAAATCCGGACCGGTTCTTTTCAGAACTATCCACAAAAGACGTGAAACTGAGGACGCCATTTACAATCGTGCTGGTTGTAGCCATCATTTCAGCCGTTTCGAACGTGCTGATGAATAGTGTGATGGCACCATCGTTCACGGGAGGGGCGGAGGCGTATGAATACCTCCCCGCAATAACTGGTGGCATCAGCGGATTCATCGTGCCATTCGGCGCGTGGCTTCTCTGCTCTGATGTATTCTATGTTATTTCAAGTTTGTTTGGAGGACATGGTTCGTCCGTTCGGGTCTTTGAGTTCGTTGGCTATGGATTTGCCCCTCACATCGTCGGATCGGTCGTCGAACTTGTCGTAATTATGGTTGGGTCCCCGAACGAATTGTATTCCGAGGGCTTTCAGCAAACAGACCCGTTGATATTAATATTTAGCATCATCCCGCTCCTTCTCGTGTTATATGGTGTGATTATATGGATATCCGCAGTTAAACACGCACGAAATATCGGAACGAAGCACTCAATTGTCACAGTACTCCTGATACCGGTGATACTTTGCCTGCTCTGGTGTATATTCGCGCTATGCTGTGTATATGCAGGGGTGCTGTGAAGACAGCGCTAACTGACACTAACATTATTCTCATTGCTCGAAGCATCCACAGAACCTGAACCGAATCGATGAACAAGCAAATACGTGGCAATAAAAATGGGTAACATGACAGACATCCTGACAAACCCGGATCGGTTCTTT
>JAYEFS010000371.1:0-2110 GCA_034658695.1 Methanobacteriota archaeon
GGTGCCCCGGTTCATTCCGGCAAGCTTCCGCTTCAAGCCATTGAGTGTCTCAGTGCCACTAGCGGAAATGGAAAAGAATGTAGTGCGATTGTTGTTTATGGTAATCGGGACTATGGAACTGCTCTTTACCGCATGGTGGAAATTCTTTCCGAAAATGGTTTTGGTGTTACTGCTGCGGGTGCGTTTATTGGTCAACACTCATATTCGGATATAGTACCTGTTGCAATGGGACGACCAGACGAATCAGACATAGAGAAGGCATGTAAGCTTGGAGCAAGCAGTTTAGGTGCGACCGAATACTTGAGTCTTAAAGATGTTCCAGTTCAAATTGACAAAATCTCCAGGTCTGACAAATACTCAGCCATCAAACCTGCATACATTGCAAAACTATGCGTACAATGTGGAACGTGTGCGAAAAACTGCCCTATTGGTTTACTATCGCCTGACACGGGTAGGTATCTGAGGGCTTGCAGAAAAATAAAGTAGCGTTTTTCTGATTCTATGGTTTCCAATCTTTGCGCCCTTGCGTCACCCTCGTCTTTCTCGTTCCTCTGATACAACGCAAGGTCGCAAAGTCGAGAGAGACGCAAAGTTGAGAGAGATGCGCCCGCGTTTTTTTGCATACGCGATTGGATACCGTTAGCGACCACAGAAAACGTCAGAACCAGGAAATTTCAATATGTTATTTTTCGGTGACGACTGAGTCGGGCGGCAAAAAATCAGTGTATAGGGTGCATGGCATGTGTTAGCAATTGTTTAAAAAAAGCAAGAGTTGTTAAAGCTAATTTGATAGTAAAAGTGGTTATGAATAATACTCTCAGACAAGCATCCGTAGAACGAAAAGAACCTCTTACTATTGTCGGATGAAGTGTTGCTGTAAGTAAATATTAGGAAGGCTTTGATAATTGCATAACCAGCGTTTTCAGCGAATAGCAAGTACCATGATGAGTCCGCTGCAACAGGAGGAAGCGCTTATCGGGTGACAAGAAGCAAGGAGTTATAATGACATGACCCTCCCATACAACAGGCGCTAAACGCGCCGGCGCATCGGTGAAATGTCCAGCGTTTTGCACCTGTTGAAGCCTGCACAGTACGATTGTTGCACGGCATATTTCGCAGTGTTGCACAGCTATTGGATCATTACAATTCCTTGTATGTGATCTGTCAGATGTTCTAACGCGAATTACCGGGAGAGCCACGGGTATTTGGATGCATGAGATCGTCTGAACTTGTTGGTGGGAAGTTACGATTGTGGTGGAACGATTTTCCCCTGTTTGCTGCAGGTTGTCGGAGATGCTCTAAAGTCATCCCGTGCCCGCAACCATCCGCATAATATCACTCGCGCTCAAAAGCCCGACTGGACGCTGTGCCGAACCGGAGCGCTTTTCCGACAACACCAGCAGCCTGTGGACCTGCTTCTCATCCATGATCTTCGCTGCCAGTCCAATGGTTGCATTCGGCGCAATCGAGACCAGACGCGAGGATATAACATCTTCTGCGACGATACGTTTGAGATCGGGTTTATTAAGTACCTTGAGAACGTCCATCTCAGATATAAACCCGAGTACATCCCCGTATGTGCTGACCACTGTTACTCCGGATACATGCTGGTTGGTGAGCATATTTGCGATCTCTGCTACTGATGCGTCGGCATGCGTAGTTACCACGCCCCGCGTCATGACATCCCGTGTCATTTTTTCGGATATTCTTTTCATGAGTCTTACCACACATCACACGTTCTGGATATAGGGATTACAATGGGTCCGGATGGTGCCTTACCTTCCCACTTCCGTACCAGAGACAGGTCGGATGGAAGTTGGCTCGCGGTATACTCGCTATGCCTGGCATCAGCGCGGTATCGTGGCAAGTCTTCGGCATCCGGACCCGCTTCCTCGCCCGTCCAGCATGTGACGCGGTTCGTGCCGCCATCTGTTTCCGGGGCAGCCAATGCCAGAGTTAGTGTGCTGAGGACTATCAGCGAAAGAATCCCTAACGCCACAACTCCAGCTCTCGTTCTTGTTTCCACTTGTTTTTCTCCTTTGGTTTTAGAAGGCGATTGTCCGCGCAAATTATCGAAGAAAGCGCCTTAACCACCTTGCTGAATGTTAGG
>JAYEFS010000372.1:0-9351 GCA_034658695.1 Methanobacteriota archaeon
TGCGCAAAGATGATAATCAACGCAAACATCGTCCGTGTGGTCTTCGAGCGGGAGTATCCTGATCTTCATGCGCTCAAGTTCTTCACAGAGGCGGATATCGAGACCGTGAAGATGGGGCAAAGAGGAACAGATGAATCACGAACTGTCTGCTGAGTTTTGATCGTGCATGCTCGATTGCTTGTGGATGAAATCACTGGAATCAGTGTTAATCTGTGGCTAAAACCCCTTGTTAGCCACTAATTTACACAAATCACACATATTGAGGTTTATCTTTTTGCCGCACGTTACTCGAACATATTCTTTTAATCTGCAACATAGTCAGACAGTTCCTCTCGCAACCGAACCACATCCCCGATCACAACGATTGCAGGCGCTTTAACCCCGCGTTCTCTGGCAATCCCGACTATTGTGTCCAACGTCCCGGTGGTTACTACCTGATCCTCTCTTGTCCCGCGCTCAATTATTGCTACTGGTGTTTCCTTGCCCATGCCGTGCCGCATTAGTTTTGGGATATACTCACCGAGCGTGGTAACGCCCATCAGGACCACGATCGTTCCCTTCGACTGCGCAAGCCACCCCCAATCGACCATTGATTCGCCTTTCTTCTGTTCGTGCCCGGTTATGACCGTCAGAATCGATGCATGATCCCTGTGCGTGACCGGTATCCCTGCGTACGCTGGGACTGCTATCGCAGACGTGATCCCTGGCACGACCTCGAAGGGAATCCCTGCTTTTCGCAGTTCGATTGCTTCCTCGCCACCCCTTCCGAAGAGATATGGATCGCCGCCCTTCAGGCGCACTACAATCTTCCCCTGCGATGCGTAATCGATCAGCAATCGGTTGATCTCCTCCTGCGAAAGCGTATGATCGCCCGCGTATTTGCCGACATCGATTCGCTCGGCAAAATCCGGAAGCGATGCGAGTATTGCAGGTCCTGGCAACTGGTCATACACGATCACATCCGCCTCTTTGACCAGATGCAACGCCGCAACCGTCATCAGTTCAGGGTCGCCCGGACCAGAGCCGACCAGATAGACCGTCCCGTTTGAATGCATACTGGTCACATTGTACCGGAGACTCCTTAATCTCTTCCGGTTGGTTGTTTGGTTGTTTGGTTGTTTGGGTGTTTGGAGGTGGGTGAGTGAGTTTTTTGCTGTGTACGTGTTTAGCTGTACTCCCCACCGCCGCAACTTGAGATTTTCCTGATTCTGATGGATTCTGTGGTTCCCAATCTTTGCGCCCTTGCGTCATCGCGTCTTTGCGTTCCTCTGATATAACGCAAGGTCGCAAGGTCGCAGAGACGCAACGTTGAGAGAGATGCGCCCGTGTTTTTTGCATACGCGAGGGAGCTACCGTTAACGACCACAGAAAACGTCAGAACCAGAGATTTTCAATAATAAAAACAATAGCCACAGAGACCACAAGACTACCAAGGAGACCTACTCAGTGTTCTCTGTGGCAGTATGCTACGAGTAATGGTCCCTAAGAAAACTCTGTGGCATCTGTGGCGGTCAAGAGTTCCAAATTACACTTGCGGATCGGTATAATTCCGTTTTGCTCATTCGTCTCCGCCTGTATATGCTGAACCCGATCTTGCCACCGATCAGCCAGCAATCAACCGTCCGCCATACAGCATCTGATGCCACATGTAGAGTGAAACGAGTAGGAACCACATAAACGCCGTTGTCAGGAGGGCGCGGCAAAACAGGTCATAATCCTCGCTGATTAGTAGTTGGTACACTGCAAGCAGGAAGAGAAAGAACGCCGAAATCAGCATTACAATCCACGTACGCTTCATGTAGCCTTGATCAACGGATAGCTCGCTCATATCGATTCGCATCGTCAGACGCACCATGTCTGCGGTCAGAATCATGATGCAGACTGCAAGACCCATGTTAATCGTTTGTACAAGTGGTGTGAGCATAACCCCCAACTCCTCACGAATGGGACCGCGGCGATTCGAACGCCGGTCGATAGACCCCCAGTCTACCAGGATGGTCCATGCTACCCTACGGTCCCGTTACGCAAGTTCTCGTAATCGCTGGATATCAATCACTCTCTCTTCGTTGGCTGCCACACTCTCTTTTTCGAGCAGCTCGACGATCTTGCGGAGCGTCACATTAAGCTTGTATACCTTAACAGGTCTCCCTTTGCCGATCTTCTTCTTCTCTTCGCGCTCCGAAATCCACCCGTTCATACGCATCACCCGCATCGCCGCGCTGACCTCCGGCTGTCTGACGCTTGCAGCAGCCTCAAGCTCTCTGGATGTCATCTCCATTGTGCTGGACAGGCATGCGATGATCCTTGACACGATCTTCGACAGTCCAAGACTCTGCATGAGCTCGGAAATTTCATGCTCCTGGTCGCCCATTACCTGTATCGATAATTCTTTCATGCAATTATCCACCTATATATTGATCAGTTCTTTTCATTTATAAAGTTTGTGCGTAAAATATAAAGGGGTACATGAATTAGCACCCCGTGCGTGGGCGAGTGACGATCGAATCTGCGCGGAGACGCCCGTATCAGTGGTATCGAGGTGTCCGGGGTAGAGTATAGCCACGTTGAGTGTTGCGAGCAGTTCAATCGAATGCGCGAGGGCGGAGATATCGCCTCCGAGATCGCACCTCCCGATCCCACCGTCTGGAAATATGGTGTCCCCGGAAAAGAGGCTTCCGGTCGCAGGTTCGTAGATACAGATGCCGCCTGGCGTGTGACCTGGCGTGTGGATCACATCCAGCCGAAGATCGTCAAATTCGAAAGTTTCGCCCCCCTGAAGCAGCGTATCAGGGGTTATCTGCGGAGCATGCTCGCAAAAGAGCGTTGATGCGGTCGCATAGTCGTCTCCGAGCAGTCGGAAATCAGCGCTGTGGATTGCAATATCCGCGCCGGCAATCTCGGCGATTGTGGACGCAGCGGATGTGTGATCAAAATGGCAGTGCGTGAGTATGATCAGTTCAATCGATTCGAAATCAGGCTCGCTTATGTCCCGCGGATCTATTCCCGCATCAATTAACACGGTTCCATCGATTAAGTATGCGTTTGCGTACCCTGAGAACCTCTGCACATTCATTGTATCATCATACCCACCATACGCCTCCAACCCTATAAGCTTAATACCTCTCTTCTCAATCCCCTGAACATGGAAGCGGTGATCTGGACAGAGAAATACCGTCCGAAGACGCTCGACGAGATCATCGGGCACGAGGAGATCATGTTCTATCTGAAACACCTGATCGAATCGAACAATCTCCCACATCTGGTGCTCTATGGTACAAAGAACACGGGAAAGCGATCAACGGTGATTGCGCTTGCCAGAGCGCTCTACGGGGGGACCTGGGAGAACAATCTTGCCTTCTTCGACGCATCGGACTTCTTTGATCGTGGCAAGAGATACCTCGTCTCAGATCCGAGGTTTGCGAAGCTCATCGGAACGGATGATCCGAAGAAAATACGCAAGAGCGTGATTTCCATATTCAAAGAGGTTATTAACGAATATGCAGCCATGGCGGCACTCGATTCCGACTTTCGGATGATCGCAATCGATAGCGCTGAGGCGCTGAGTCCTGATGCGCAACACGCGCTGCGGCGTATCATGGAGAAGTATTCAAAGACGTGCAGATTCATCCTCTCGACCACGCACCTCTCCCGATTGATCCCGCCGCTGCGCTCACGGGGGCTGAATCTCTTCTTCGACCGCGCGAGTGACGAGGCGGTAGCCGCGCGCATCCGCAGCATCGCATCCGCAGAGGGTGCATCCATAACAGACGGCGCGGGTGGAGGGGTTCAGGCGATCGTGCACTATGCGCAAGGTGATTTTGCCCGCGCAATCATGGCGCTCCAGATAGCGTGCATGCAGGATTGCGAGATCACTGCGAACACGATCTATGAGATCGACCTTGAGCGTATTCCTCAGAGGGTCGAGCAACTGCTGAATGCATCGCTTGCCGGGGATTTCAAGGAGGCGAGAAAAGAGATCGACAATCTCCTGATGGGTGAGAGCGGCGCGGACATCGTGGATCAGTTGCGTAAGGTCTCCGATGACCGGGGATTGGATGACGCGCTCTCTGTTGCGCTTGCGATACTCCTTGCCGAGGCTGATATCAATCTGATCAACGGAAGCGACGAGCGCGTGCAGCTTGAGGCGTGGGCGAGCCAGGTCGGGGCAATCGTGGAGAGATGAGCGCAATGGAAAGAATAGATCGTTCGGATATTTCCTGATTCTGATGGGTTCTGTGGTTTCCAACCTTTGCGCCCTCGCGTCTTTGCGCCCTCGCGTCTTTGCGCCCTCGCGTTCCTCTGATTTAACGAGAAAGTCGCAAAGTCGAGAGAGACGCAAAGACGAAGGAGTAGCGCCCACGATTACTACAACGTAAGGGTGGGATACTGCTATCGACCACAGAAAACATTAGAACCAGAAACAAACTATGACCTGTATGATACTTTTTGGGGATTCCCTAAATAGGTGAATCAACCAAAACGCAATCACTGATAACTATGGACACCTACGAAAAGATAATCGGACTGGCGAAGCGAAGGGGCTTCCTCTGGAACTCGTTTGAACTCTACGGCGGCACAGCAGGCTTTTATGATTATGCCCCCCTCGGCGCGATGTTGAAGCGCAGAATCGAGAACATCTGGCGGGAGATGTACGTGATCGAAGAAGGTTTCTACGAGATCGAGACCCCAACAATCGGGATCGAGCCGATCTTCGTTGCATCCGGACACACGCGAGGGTTCTCAGACCCGATGGTCGTCTGTTCCGGGTGCGATTCCGCATTCCGCGCGGATCACTTGATCGATGGGATCGTTGAGACTCCGGATGCACTGCCCGCACCCGAGATCAAGCGTTTGATCGACGAACACGGAATAAAATGTCCGCAATGTGGCAAAACCGGAACATTCGGCGAGGTTTCCAGTTTCAACCTGATGTTCAGGACTGCAATCGGTCCGGGAACGGAACGGGTGGGATATCTCAGACCAGAGACCGCTCAGGGCATGTTCATTAATTTTGAACATCTTTTTAGATTCTATCGAGAGAAACTCCCGTTTGGTGTAACACAGATCGGAAAATCGTATCGAAACGAGATATCTCCGCGTCAGGGTGTAATCCGGCTCCGCGAATTCACACAGGCAGAGGCGGAGATCTTCATCAACCCGCGCGATAAAACACACCCGAAGTTTTCCGCAGTTGGGGACACGGTTCTTCGATTGTACCCTGCCTCACAGCAAGAGGGCGGTAGCGGTGCAGGTGTTGCAGGTAGCGCAGACGGTGGCATCACCGAGATTGCTGTGCGAGATGCTGTAAATCAGGGCATCATCGCGCACGAGTTTATTGCGTATCATCTCGTACTGACCAACCTCTTTTTAGAGCGGGTGGGAATCGACCCGGCGCGGCTCAGGTTCAGGCAACACCAGCCCGACGAGATGGCGCACTATGCCATCGATTGCTGGGATGCCGAGGTTCTGACGGATCGGTTCGGATGGGTGGAACTCGTCGGAATCGCTGATCGCACTGACTACGACCTCACATCGCATGCGACGCACTCCGGGCATGATCTGTCTGTTGTTCTGGAGTATGACACACCTGAACAGGTGGAACGAATTGTGGTTACGCCCGATATGGGTGTGATAGGTCCGCGCTACAAAGAAAAAGCTGGCAAGGTTCTTGCCGCGCTCAAAAATCTGAAGGAAGAAGATCTTTCAGGAGATGTGATCAAAGTGGAGGTTGATTCTGAGACGATCGCAATTCAGCGGGATCTGGTTGAGTATAAGACCATAATCGAGGAGGTTCGCGGCGAGAAGATTATCCCACACGTGATTGAGCCGTCATTCGGGATTGACCGCGTCATCTATGCGGCACTCGAACACTCGTTTGCAGAGGAGATCGTAGATTGCGAGACGCGCACCGTGCTCCGTCTGCCAGCAGAAATTGCGCCGGTGCAGGTTGCAGTGCTCCCGCTCCTGACAAGGGGCGAATTGATCGAACCTGCGCTCAAGATCGTTCAGATGTGCCGCAGAAGCGGAATTTTCGTGAGTTACGACGATGGTGGAACTATCGGACGAAGGTATCGAAGAAACGACGAGATTGGGACTCCTTTCTCGGTTACAATCGATTATGATACGCTGGACGATGATACTGTGACTGTCCGCAACCGTGACAGCATGGCGCAGATCCGAGTGCCGACAACAAAGCTCGTGGAGACTATCCACGAGATGCTTCATGACCCGACAAAATTCATCATTCAATCCGCTCAGTAAGCGTGATTCCAAGCACTCGTTCAAGTTTCTTACGAGCGGAGTCCTCTGGCACGAGATCTTCTCGCTCTATCTTCTTGAGTAGCGAGACTTTCTCTCGTATCTCCAGCGCCAGCTCTTCTTGAGACATGCCGCGCTTATCGCGAGCACGTCTGATCACTGAACCATAGTCATCCACCAGTTCATCGGTCATCTGGTCGAACATATCGGGACGCCTCCGCTGCGGTCGAGTACGAATCGAGATGCCACCCCCACCTCGCCCCGGAGGGGGCATGGCGGCGGCGGTGCTCTTTGGCACCCGCTTAACCTCGTGCCCGTATCGCGCGCACTCGTCACAGACGTTCAACTCAGTACCCTCAACGATCACCAGGTGTGCCGTTCCACGGATGGATTTTCCGCACATTTCACATTGCATACAAACAGATCCTCCGAATGTACATGTAGCACTAAATCTACATGCCCCGTTTCATAAAGGTTTATGTGTCTTCAGGATGTTGAATTATATAATGGTGGTAGAAATGGACGTTGACGCTGATACGGACTCGACTGAGTTCTCCAGATATGTCACGGATCGCATGCGGCAACTCGAAGTCAAGAATGATCTGCTAAAAAAACAGTATCAAAAAGTCGAGACTGAAAAACAATTTGCTGAAGATCAACGGTTGAAACATGCGCGCGAGGTAAGGAAATTACGGAGTGAACTGAATAAACTACAGGCGGTGCCGCAACTGATCGGCACGCTTGTGGAGGTTCTCGAAGAGGGAAAATCGATTGTGCGGTCGAGCACAGGTCCGGAATTTATCGTTGGGACGTCTCAGTTCCTCAACGACAACGATCTCAGACCAGGGGTACAGGTCGCACTCAACAAGGAGCACCTCTCCATAGTCGCAATCGTCCCAACATCGCGCGATCCGGTAGTCAGCGGAATGGAAGTCATTGAGACGCCTGATGTATCTTACGGCCGGATCGGTGGGCTGGATGAGCAGATAGAAGCACTCAGGGAGGCTGTGGAACTACCACTCACCAAACCGGAGTCTTTTGAGCGCATCGGAATCGAACCACCCAAGGGCGTGCTGTTGTTTGGTCCTCCCGGCACCGGAAAGACTCTTCTTGCAAAGGCAGTTGCCAATCATACCGAGGCAACGTTCATCCACGTGGTCGGGTCCGAACTCGTGCAGAAGTACATCGGCGAGGGTGCACGTCTGGTGCGCGACGTCTTCGAGATGGCGCGGAAAAAGGCGCCTTCGATCATATTCATCGACGAACTGGATGCAGTTGGGGCGAAACGATTGAATGACGCAGGTTCCGGTGATAGGGAGGTTCAGCGCACGCTCGTGCAACTCCTTGCAGAGATGGATGGATTTGATTCGAGGGGTGAGGTGCGTATCCTAGGGGCAACCAACCGACCCGACATACTCGACCCCGCGCTGCTCCGTCCGGGGCGTTTCGATCGATTGGTCTACGTCTCCATGCCAAATCGTGAAGCGCGCACTGAGATTCTGCGCATCCACGCTGCGGGTATGAGCGTAGCCGATGATGTTGATTTTGAGCATCTTGCAGCACTCACCGAGGATGCAAATGGCGCAGATCTGAAGGCGATCGTGATGGAAGCGGGGATGTCTGCGGTGCGCGAAGAACGGGATGCGGTACATCTCAAGGACTTCGAGGATGCAATCAAGGACACACTGATTCCTGTGAGCAAGCCAGACCAGTACTCTGCGGGCATGTTTGCGTGAAAGATGCACAATGGGTGGACTTGAGTGGAGAATTGAAAAAACGATTCCCCTGGAAAGTACCCATTATGAATTTCTTTCACAGACGCATTTTAAATAACAATGAGTGCTGATTGGTCGGTATGGATGTTGCACACCAGTATCTGGTAAAGATCATCGGAGCGGATGGCATAGCGATCATCGAGCAACTACCTCCCGGCGAGATCGTTGATGAAGTGGTTGCGGCAGATACGAATGTAGACATCAACGCCATCCGAAAGACGCTCTTCAAGCTGTATGAGAACCGACTTGCAAACTACCGGAGGGAACGAGAACCGGATACGGGCTGGCTCACCTACCACTGGACGATTCATCTTGAGAATATCAATAGTCGTCTGGACATTGAAGTTGAGAAGCTGCTCAACAATCTGAGGGACCGCCTCGAATTCGAGACGAATAATGTGTTCTACACATGCAAGAACAATTGCACGCGATTTCTCTTCGAGACCGCAGCCGAGACCGACTTCATATGCCCGGTCTGTGCCGATGAATTGTTCTATCAGGATAACAGCGAAATGGTGGATAAACTATCCTACCGTGTATCAGAGCTGGAATCCGCCACTTAGGGGTGACTTTTACGTATGTTTGACTACGTGAACGAAGTTAAGAAGACACGAGATAGGTATAACCGTCTTGCATTGCTGTATGACCTCGACGACGTTTTGTGGCTCGGTTCAAAACAATATTCTCGAAAAAAATTGATAAAAGAGACAAATCTCCCCGATTCCGGACTGGTTCTGGACTTAACTACCGGAACCGGAAGAAATGCCGGACTCCTTGCCAGATGGGTGAAGAACGGGGCGGTAATCGGGATCGATATCTCCAGAAATGTGTTGAAGGTCAACAGATTCAGAAACGACCGATATAAGAATCTTCAGCGTGTGCAGGGGATGGTTCAACAACTTCCGTTCACAGACGAGACGTTCGATGCGGTATTCTGCACCTGTGGCATGGACACAATCGACCGACCGGAGATCGCGTTTTCCGAGGCGGTCAGGGTTGTCAAAAAGAACGGCACAATCAGCCTCCTCCATCTAAAGAGTGATAAAGGACCTCTTGACGTTTGCAACTTCCTGAGCCGATTTTACGCGTGGGTCTGGCGTGCAGAGGGCGCAGATCTGCTGTCGCATGTGCAGCAGCACAAGGTCGAGATACCGGTGTACAAGAACCTCCACATCGCAGAAGCGATCATCGCAAGGAAAACCGGATGATTTATACCAAAGCGTATCTGTTTTTTTGTACCGGTTCAATAATCTGTGATAGGAACCGCAAGATTACACAGTCTGCGAAGCAGCGGTGCAGCCACCTCCACAAGATTTCT
>JAYEFS010000373.1:0-2083 GCA_034658695.1 Methanobacteriota archaeon
ATTTAACGCAAAGGCGCAAGGGCGCAGAGACGCGAAGAGTGTTGACAATCTCAATCTTCGCGTCTTTTGCGTGTTGTTGCACATCCAACTGACCATTACGGAAATCACTGGATTTCCAGACAGTGCCGCAAATAGCCACGCAGAGGGTTGAAAACGGTCTCACAACTCTGCGCCCTTCGCGTTCTCCGCAGTTATAAATCGCTTGATTTCAGACTCTTGCCAATTCACATTGCACGAGACCTCAATTGCCGGACTGTGCATGTTCAGCGTCGTCCGGCGTGGAGAATGGCTTCGGCGATCGCCCGTGCAAACTCCTCTGCCGCATTCGGACCCTCCGCGGTCACGATCCTGCCGTCCACAGCCACCGCAGTTCCGGTATAGTTCGCCCCGTGGTCTGTTACGTACGATACGCCGCTACTGAAGACGGTCGCATTCTTTTTGGACAAAAGCCCCGCTCCTGCCGGAATCATCGGACCGAGACAGATCGCGCCGACAATCTTTCCAGCACCATCCGCATCCGCTGCCAGCTTCAGATACGCGCCGTCCTCGTAGAGTTTATGTGATTCGACACCTGACCCCCCGACAAATACGATGGCATCATAATCGCCAATAGTAATGCCGGATATGGGAATATCAACAGACGCAACCCCGCCGAGCATTCCCTTCGCAGTTCCTCTCTTTTTAGAGGCTATCACAACCGTTGCCCCGTTCTCTTCGAGAAATTCCTTCGGGACGAAGAGTTCCTCATCCCTGAAATCCGATGGCGCTATGACCATCAGTACCGTTTTATTGCTTAGATCCATGGTATCAGTCCTGGTAGTAGTATCACGGTCTTCAGTAACACATCCGGATGCCGATACACAAAGCATCAGACAGGTAATCGCTGCTATGTACTTCATGCGTTCTCTCCGACTGCTCTCTATAATCGAACCAGAAGGATAAAAACATTCCTCCGCGGGACTCACACCACCGGACGTGATAGCGATGCCGAGAGAAAATATTTAATAAATGCGGCACAATACTGGTCGGTGAATCAGAGATGAAACGGGAACTGATGAATATCCTTGCCTGTCCTATATGCAAAGGCGATCTCGAACTGACAGTGACTGAAGAAGATGACGAAATCATCGCAGGCACCCTGTATTGCCAGAAATGTGATGAATACTATCCGATTGAGGACGGTATACCAAACATGCTTCCGCCGGACCTCCGTGAGTGACTGTGAGTGAAATGGATCAGAGAACCCCTCTGCAGCAGATCATTCTGAATCGAACCCGGTTCAATTCCATCGAATTCACAGTCCGGCATGCTGAGATGGTACTGCCCCGCGGCAAGGAACATGAATTCTCAATCGAACTCGTTAATTATGGCGCACCGACCCGGGTATATCTCGCGCCCAGCCATGAGATTGGGGATGTTATCAAATTTCTGCAGAACGATCTCGTTGCGGCTGGCAAAATAATAATTAGAGGGGTTGCATGCATCGATACGCAGCATAACGGGCGAATCTCCGTTACCATCGGATACGGCGCGAATACCGGCAGTTTTGATCTCGAGATGATCGCAGATTCGGGTCCGCAGATCGATGTGGGCCCCAGCCTCGCAATTCCCACCTCACTCTCGGGACGCGACGTGTCGCAACGCGCGCCGATGACACCGGCAATGAGCGCAATTGGCGTGTTGATCTTCGTTCTTGCGATCCTATCACTCCTCGGGATGCTGCCATCTTTTGTGGGTGTGATCTCGGCGATATTGCTGCTGGTTCTACTCATCACTTATGCCATATCACCCCACATCGGGTGAATATCAACAAGATCAAAATATACCGCTCCGTAAGGTGATTTGGAACTCCGTATAGCCGCAACGGATAGAACAGAGCATGTGGGGGGGGGCATCAGAGCGAAAAGACACTGTTGTGTTCCATGTTGTGAAAAATTGCAAAAAAACAGTACTTACTCGGCTCTCCGCTGTTTTGTATGGGTAATACAATGTCCCCAACACCAACTGAAGCAAATCACGGGAGGGGCGTATTGAATGCAGAGCCTCCACTGTTATTGAAATACCCAGGATTTCATCACCAAGA
>JAYEFS010000374.1:0-9254 GCA_034658695.1 Methanobacteriota archaeon
CTTTTTGCATGACCGATCCAACCATGAATACGCAGCAACCAAAGCCCATGATGCCGCTGCAACATGATCATCAATATGTGGTTCTCTTCTTTGCGTCTCCGCGCCTTTGAGCCTTTGCGTTCTCGATGTAACGCGAAGACGCGAAGACGCAGAGATGCAAAGGGTGGCGTTAAGCTCTGGTCGCACATCCAACTGACACTTATGTAAAAAAAGCTCAAGTTGTGGCGGTGTGGAGTATACATGGTAGGAATCACAAGATTACGCAGATTCCACAAGATTTCTGTGTCAATCTCGTGAAATCTTGTGTAATCTCGTGGTTTTATATGCGGGAATCTACATAATATTGCGTGAGTACGTGTTCCGCAAGGGTGATATGCCATGACAACAAAGAATACCGGTAGGATGAAGGGTATTTACGGAATCAAGGTGTGCCCGTTCTGCGGCGGAACTGTGGACTATGCCGGAATAGCTGCCGGGCACATATTCCCGGAAGCGCATACCGGTCAGATGTATCTGTGCAAGCGATGCGGGTATCAGGGAAGCTTCATTCTCGAAGCAGATGATGTAAGAGAGATTAAAGAGATCGAGAAAGAGTGCAGGCAGCTTAAGAGCGCGGGAAAATCGAAAATCACGCCTTTTAGATTCCCTGCTGGCTGGAAATGGTTCTGGAGGCTCATTCTGGTTTTGGTGGTGATTATGTGGATAGTACTTCCAGCGGCGTTTCTATTCAATATGCTGGCATGATCGCATGGAAAGTTTTATATAAAATTGATTCTGATGCACTAATGCGGAAGTAGGGGGCACGAGACTTATGGTTCGGGTTCAGCCTCTTCCGTATAGCAAAACGATACGTAATAAGAGGAGATGATGGAAGATGGGAATGATAAAAGGGATCAACCCGGCGTTTCAACATGGAGAGTATCTGTTCCGAAGAAAAGTGTTCAAGTTGTTCGGAGGAGCTTTTCATGTGTATGATACGAATGGAAATGTTCTATTCTATTCAAAACAGAAAGCCTTCAAACTCAAGGAAGATTTTCGGATATACTCGGACGAAAGCATGAGTCAGGAGCTTTTATCCATAACAACGCATCACATTCTTGATATCGGCGCAACATACAATATTCGGGATGCAACTACGGGCGAGGCTGTGGGAGCCTTGCGCAGGAAAGGGCTAAAATCCATTATCAAGGATGAATGGGTCATTCTCTCTAAAGAGGGACAGGAAATTGGGATCGTGGCAGAGAACAGCATAGTCACAGCTCTGCTGAGTAGATTTGTCGGACTGATACCACAGACGTACGTTGTCAGGACAAACGATCGGGAGGTTGCTGAGATCAAACAGCATTTCAATCCGTTTGTGCTCAAGTACACCATGACCATATCTGATGTGGGATTTTCCATTGACCCGAGGCTCTTGATTGCAACAGGAATCCTTCTGGCAGGTATCGAACACAGGCAAAAATAACACGATGCGACCGCCGCAGCGCATGGGCAAACTACATATATGCCGAATGTATATTGTGATCAAATCATCAACAGTACGACAAGAACGATAATGTGAACGGTGAGATAACATGTACACGTTTCTGATATTACTAATATTGTATATCGCTACATTGATTGTGATCGGATGGCATTTTGCAAAGAAGCAGCAGACCATGACCGACTTCTGGATCGCGGGAAGAGAGATCGGAACGATGAACATCGGACTCTCTGCCGCGGCATCATGGCTCACAGCAGGTGCGCTCTTTGGCGTTACCGGCATGTTCCTCTCAATTGGGATCGGATCGATCTGGATATTTGTTGCGCCAAATATTATAGCGCTTGCGGCAATCGCGCTCCTTGTTCCGAGGATCAAGCGGCTACCGTCACTGACTCAGCCTGAATTAATCGAGATCAGGTACGGTCCACTGCTGCGGATACCAATAGCAATTGCAATAACAATTGTGATGATCCTCTTTGCTGTTACCGACTTCAAGGGGTTCGGCTATGTGTTGAGCACGTTCTATGGCATACCTCCGATCTACTCCGTAATGATCATGGTAATCGCAATCTCGCTTTATGTGACGCTCGGCGGTCTGAGGGCAGTCATCTGGACGGACACGATTCAGTTCATCTTTCTTGCCACGCTTGCAATTCTGATTGGTGCTGCTGCGCTGTACATGCCGACGCACGACACCGGCGCATTCGTGTCCAGCCTCTTTGCAGGCATGGGGGACGGTTTCTGGGACCTCTTCGCGCTTGGCGGGATTACTGGTGTCTTTATCATGCAGATCGCCATGCTTCCCGGGTGGATAACCGAGCAAGACCCGTGGCAGCGTGTTTGGGCGGCAAGAGACGTGAAATCCGCCAGATATGGCATGCTGCTCGGCTCAGCACTGATTGCAGTCGTATTCGGAGCATGTTTCCTTGCAGCAATCGGGCTTAATTCACTCTATCAGGTACCTGCAGACCCGATAGGCGCAGAACAATTATATCTTCAGTTCATAGCGGACACGTTTGCATCAACGCCTGTAATAATTGCAGCAATCGCAATAGGATTCGCCGCAGCCTCGATGTCCTGCGCGGACACGTTTGCGACATCGGGTGCGTCCTGCATATCACGGGACATCTACCAGCGGTTCATCAAGCCGGATGCGACGATGGGGGAGATGCGGACCATAAACCGCGTCCTGATTGTTGCGATGATCACAATCTCTGCTGCGATCAGCATGCATGTCGAGACCATCCTGGATGCAGTCATCATGGCAACCGTGATCGGTACGTCCTCATACTTCCTTCCAATCATGGGCGCGCTCTTCTGGAGGCGTGCGACCGCAGAAGGCGCGTTTGCCGGACTTGTGATCGGCGGCAGCGCCCAGATCTCACTGATCGTCGCAGAAGCGACGTATCTGGGAAAACTCGATGACATATCTCCGCTTTTGATCGAACACGGTGTTTTGATCGGGCTATCGTTGAGCGCAATCTCGTTTGTCGGAGTATCGCTTGCAACACCGCAATCGAGCGATCATTACCTTGCCCCGTTCTTTCACGATGTTGCGAAGCGGTTTGTGAGGAAGCCGTCAGTGGAACGGAAGGATCCGGCATACGCACGGTTCAAAAAAGACATTGCAGAGCATGTTTCCGGAGAACGGGTGCATCTCAGCGCTGCAATCGAGGCAAAAGGCGCGCTCGACTGGAAACAATTGATCTCAAAACTCACGGATATGCGTGCTTGGATTGCACCGAGCGGCATAGAGGTCGCATATCGTCTTTCGAGCACAGATATGATCGCATGCCCAAGAATTGTGCATGGCGAAGAGAATCAGGTCTGGATATTCGCCGAGCCGTCTGCGGAACAGGTAGACGATGGTAAATTGGGATTGTTTGCAGCGTATCGGGATATCCAGGGAGTTCTTCTTTCGAAAGCCTCGGGCGAGATTTGAACTCGCGACCTAGTGATTACAAATCACTCGCTCTGCCAGCTGAGCCACCGAGGCATCATGCAGGCGTAAACTTGGTACCGTAGTATATAATACCAGCGGCGCCATCCTCGCCAAGCCTTCTGAACACAGGTTTCACGCGCATCCCGATCGCAATATCCTCCGGGTCGCAGATCACCTGCCCGGTCATGCGCGGACCCTCGTTAAGCTGTATCACTGCAAGCGGGTATGGCGTCTCTTTATCGAATCCCTCGGCTGCGGTATGGATGATCGTATAAGTGACCACCTCTCCGTGTCCGCTGAACTGATAATCCTCAATAACGCCATCTCTGCGGCATTTCGGGCACATCGTCCTCGGCGGGAAGTAGTATTCGCCGCACGTGGTACATCTCGTCCCGATAAGGTTATATCTGCTGCTGATGTGTCTCCAGAACCTTGGTACGCCCATACAGTCACCATATAACACTTTGACCGGACGATATTTAAAGATGCTGATCGTGATTGTGACCCACCCATACCGGATAAGAACAAGCCTTATATATACAACACACGTATCCTTATGCGATACATAGGAGGCATCCGCATTGAAGATTGCAACCATCAAAACGCCTGATCAGGTGATTATCCCTCTACAGCAGCATGCTGGCGCGGCCTGCAATCCCCTTGTACGTGTTGGTGATACTGTTTCTATCGGTCAATTAATCGGCGATGGCGAATTCCGGATACATTCAAGCGTATCCGGCGAGGTGACTGCTCTTTCTGAAATGCCGCATCCATCTGGTAAGGACGTTCTCAGCGTGGTGATCGAGACGCGCAATGGGGAAAAAAAGGATATCAAGCCAGAAGAATTGCATGCAGGCACAATAAAGAGCATCATCCGAGAATTCGGAATCGTCGAGCCAAATGGTCTATCAACGATAAGTAAAAAGGTAGATATTGACACAGTCATCATCAACGGAACGAACACGGGGGATCTGTCATCAAACGCTGCGCTCATGCTCGATTATCCTTCTGAGATCGTGCACGGGCTGAAAGCACTAATGGAGTCAGTTGGCGCCAAAAAAGCGATAATTGTTATCGAGCTCAACTCAGAAGCGCTGCACGTCATGCGAACTGAGACGATACCGGACAGTAACATCAAGATCGTCGCAACACCGGCATACTATCCGGCAGGTACCGAGAACACGCTTGCCAAGAAGTTTGCAAGAAAGAAGGTGCCACGCGGTAGCACTCCCGAGGATCGGGGTGTTCTTGTGAGTAGCATCACCGCGATTAAGGCACTGCATGATGCGGTGCACGACAGTATACCAATGATTGCGAAAACAGTTACTGTCGCTGGCGCGGTGCGCTCTCCAGGCAATGTTCTTGTCGATATCGGAACGTCGGTTAAACATGTGATCGATGAGTGCGGCGGCTGTAGTGGCACGCCTGTCAAGATTATCACGAACGGCGCGGTATCGGGCGCGGCGCAGTACAGCGACGAGGTTCCCGTAATCAAGACGACGTCAGGCATCCTGGTGCAGACCGAGAGCGATATCAACCGTGAACCACCTGCGCCATGCATCAACTGCGCGTGGTGTGTGGACGAGTGTCCGATCGGTCTGATGCCGCATCTGCTCTACGGGTATGCTGACAGCGCCCAGTTTGACAAGTGTGCGGAACTCTACATCGGCGACTGCGTGGAATGTGGGATGTGTGCGTACGTCTGCCCGTCCAAGCTTCCGCTCGTGCAGATAATCAGGTACGGCAAACACGGCGTTGCCGAGATGGCGATGGAAACAGAGGAGGCTGAAGCATGACATACACGATATCACCATTACCACATGTGAAGAGCAGGGAGAGCGTGAAGAGCGTGATGTGGGGAACAGTTGTTGCACTGATACCAATCACTCTCGCGGCAATCTATCTCTTTGGGCTTCCTGCGCTAAAGATCGTTCTTGCAACCGTGATTACGGCGGTTGTTGCTGAAATTATAATCTACAAAGCTGCTTCACAGCCAGTAACAATTGATGACGGGAATGCTGTTCTGGTCGGCTTGCTGCTTGCGCTTCTCATGCCACCAGGCGTCAGTGAGCATATCTGGGTTCCGATCATCGGAGCCATCTTTGCGATCGCGGTGGCAAAATACATCTTCGGAGGCACAGGAACACTTGTGTTCCACCCGGCGCTGATCGGATTTGCATTTTTGCTCGCCGCGTGGCCTACTCTGATGGGGGCACAATCAACGCCGAATCTCGGCAGTTTCTCTGACATCTTGATTGAGACTGGTGCTGGCAGGCTTGTCGAGGCTTCGCCTGTACTGGTCTTGCTCGGTGGCGCAATCGTTTTATACAAGAAATATGTGGACCGACGGGTGGCACTCAGTGCCACTATCCTGCTGCTACTCGCAATGCCGATCGTTGGCATGAGTTCCCAGCTTCCATACATACTGACCGGCGGCTACTTCCTCGGGCTGATATTCCTTGCAGCAGACCCGATCACATCACCGGTAACAAAGAGGGGCAGGCTTGTATATGGGGTAATGCTGGCACTGTTAATACTGATCCAGCTCCATTTCGGTGCATACTTCACAGGGATGTGCTTCGCAGTGCTCCTGATGAACGTCTTCAGTCCGTTCATCGACAAAAACACAATACCAAAGCCGATCGGAGGAAAATAGATGGCAGAAACAAAAGACTCTACTGTAATGATACTTATCAAACTAACGCTCGTTGCCGCGGTGGCTGCAGTAGTTCTGACAGCAACGTACGGTGTCACACAGGAACAGCTTGCGAAGCTGGCAGAAGCGGCAGGCGGTCCTGACAAACAGCTGCTCGAGATGGGCGTTGTTCCTGAGGCTACCAAGTTTAAATCCGCGGGTGGTGAACTGTGCTACGAGGCATACGATGGTTCCGACCTGATCGGCTATGGAGCCATGGCAGAGGTGCAGGGCATGCAGGACCTGTTAACTCTCGCAGTCGGGGTGGACACTGATTTCGTGGTGACCGGAGTTGTTGTGGTATCGCAGAAAGAGACGCCCGGAATCGGTGATAAGGTCCAGAAAGACGAAGGGTTCACCGCGCAGTTCGCAGGAGTCGGGCTGGACGGGCTAAAACTCTCGGGTGACGGCGGAGAGATCGATGCCATATCAGGTGCATCGGTATCGTCCGGATATGTCACTTCCGGAGTCGCTGAAATAATTGGAAAGATGCAAGAGGAGGTCTCGTAAATGGCAAACAAATCATTTGTAGGGGAGATAATCAGGGGAATCATCAAGGACAACCCGGTATTCGTGCTCGTGCTCGGTTTATGTCCAACACTGGCTGTGTCCACGTCGTTTGCAAACGCGCTCGGCATGGCACTGGCGTTTACCTTTGTTATGCTCGGCTCAAACGTCTTCGTCTCCCTTCTGCGAAAGCAGATCCCGGCAGACGTTAGAATCCCGATATTCATCCTTATTATCTGTACCTTCGTTACGATGGTTGATATGTTGCTTGAGGCGTTTCTGCCGCCGATGTATGAGGCGCTTGGAATCTTCGTGCCACTGATCGTCGTAAACTGCATCGTAATCGGACGGGCTGAAGCGTATGCGAACCGAAATCCGGTTCTTCCATCGATAGCGGATGGGATCGGCATATCGATTGGTTTTGCAGCAGCACTGATATTGATCGGCACCATCAGGGAAATTCTCGGAACCGGTGGACTGAAACTCGTGATGCTGAATGTGGTAGACGGCGTTCCAGGATTTTACCCACTCTCTGCCATCCCAGGGTTCTCATTCGTCCCTGAGGTCATATCAGTCCCAATTTATCCTGCAACCGTAATGATCACACCACCAGGCGCGTTTCTCACGATCGCTGCACTGATGCTTATATTCAAGATCATGGGGGACCGCAAACGGATTAAACAACTCAGAAAGGAGGGTCATGAAATATGATCGAAACACCCGGGTTTATGCCGACAGAGAACCTCTTCCCGATCTTTGTGAATGCGATGTTCACCAAGAACTTCCTTCTCATAATGTTTCTTGGGCTCTGTTCGTATGTCGGTCTCACAACCAACTCAGAGACATCAAAAGGCATGTCGATGGCGGTCACCTTCGTTATGACGATGTCAGCGATCCTGACGTGGCCCATCTACTACTACCTCTTAAAGCCTTATGATATAGTATTCTTAAAGACGATCTGCTTCATTCTCGTGATCGCCGCGTTTGTGCAACTTGTCGAGTTCATCATACGCAAGTTCAGCCCACCGCTCTACAAGTCGCTCGGGATATATCTTCCGCTGATCGCGACGAATTGCGCAGTGCTTGGTGTGGTGCTGATGAACGTACAGGAGGACTACACCTACGGCGCAAGCATCATGTACGCGTTCGCGGCAGGTCTTGGCTACGCATGGGTGATGCTTGCAACGGCAGCTGTGCGAGAGAAGTTGATCATGCGTGACGTCAGTCTCTTCAACGGCTTCATCGGCGCATTCTTTGCAGCGACGATGGTCGCATTAATCGTTGTCAGTTACTTTTCGGTGGTGAAACTATGACTGCCGATCTTATGAGTCTGATGCCCTATTCAGTCGCTGTGCTTGGCGCACTCGGACTTGCGATGGCAGGAATGCTCGTCTGGGCGTCAAAGGCATTCTATGTCCCGACTGATCCGCTTGTCGATGCACTGATCGAACTGATGCCCGGAGCAAACTGCGGAGCGTGCGGATACCCGGGATGCGCTGATTGTGCAGAACATATCGTGGCAGGGGATGTCTCACCTGAGGTGTGTACTTCGTGCGACGCAGAGACGTTCGAACTCATCGGAGAACTGCTCGGAATGGATATCAGCGCAGCAGAGTCCATGTATCCGGTTATCCTCTGTCAGGGCGGCACAAACTGCAAGGACAGATACGATTACATAGGTGCTCCGACATGCAGCGCCGCAATCCTGCTTGCAGGCACAAAGAAAGCCTGCTCGTACGGATGCATCGGTCTTGGCGACTGTGTGCGTGCATGCATGTTTGATGCGATCGAGATCGCAGATAACGGGCTTCCAAAGATCAAGAAGTATAACTGCAAGGGCTGCGGATGCTGCGTGCAATCCTGCCCACAACAGGTACTAACGATTGCAAAGGAGCACGGACCAGTGTATGTGGTCTGCGCATCGCATGACAAGGGCAAGTATGTCAAAGAGATATGCGAGTTCGGATGCATCGGATGCGGGATATGCAAGAAGAACTGTCCCGAGGGTGCAATCAAGCTCGTCCAGAAGGTTGCTGTGATCGATCAGGAGAAGTGCACTCAGTGCGGGACGTGCATTGGTGTCTGCCCGAGAAACGCGATCGTGAAGTTGTGATCTTATTATTAGGTACAACCACGGGATTTCCATGTAAATCTCGTGGTTCTACAATTGTTTGGCTATGTTAATTTTGAAGACAGGTAATCAATAAATTGATGAGCTGAACGATAAAGTTCATAAATCTCTTCGACGGTCTTTTCGATAGGGAACACAGCAAAATTGCCGTGTACCAGTTCATTTCGTAAATTTCCAATCTCTAAAAAAGCCCGGATAGATTTTTCCAATTCCGAATCATCTTTAACATCCCCACTGGCTTGATTCTTAAATTCTTCACACGACAAGCCAAAGTTACGTAAAAGAGATCTGCGAGTTCGGATGCACCGGATGCGGAATCTGCAAGAAGAACTGTCCTGAGGACGCAATCAAACTGGTGAAGGCTGTTGTTGTGATTGACCATGAGAAGTGCACCCGGTGTGGGACGTGTATTGATGTCTGCCCAAGGAACGCTATTGTTGCGCTGTGATTCTGTGTATGTGGAGCCACGAGTGAATCGTTTTCGTTCTCTCGTGGC
>JAYEFS010000375.1:0-2081 GCA_034658695.1 Methanobacteriota archaeon
TGATATTGGTACTTGGACGCAGGAGCGAAGGGTTAAGCAACATTATTAAAGGATATCTCGAATATTCCGTGCACGTGATGAGCTATGTTAGCTGGATGACGGATGACAGACCGGGAATGTTACCAACAGCGATCGGGATATATGAGAAAAGTAAAAGAGCTGCATAATTAAAAGATGCACAGCAGATATTCCAAAATGGTCTGTCCGGAAGTAGCACTGCATGGTGTATGTCCGGACGGTTTCTTTGACCATCTGATCTGCTGCGGAAGGGTGGTGGTGACGTATCATGGCTGCATACGAGCGGCTCAAGAGCGTGAGCATGAAACGGCGTACAGAACAGGGAGGTGTCAGCGATGAAATCAGGTTGTGAATCCTGCAAATGGCAAAGTTACGCGGAAAGAAAGCCAAATTCACTGATCAGCAAGCTCTGGCGGTGGCATACGAAGTGGTGTCCCGGCTGGAAGGCGTATCAGGAAGAACTGGCTAAATGCGGGGAAGATGTAGGGGGATAGAGATTCCAGGGGACTCTGGAAAACTGCCGTTTCCACTATAGCGAGAACTGCGGCGCCCGGGACCTGAGCAAACGCTTGGGCGAAGCGATTCCTCGGAGAGACGCTTTCTCACATCGGGCGGCATGATTCGGTTGCACTCATGGGTGCAGCTCAATTTGGGACACCCAAAAAACGGCCGTAGCCACCCGATTAGCCCCCAAATCCCAGAATACCGAAGACTAAATCCAACCCAAAACCGCTATCAGCCGACCCCTCGAAACATACTCAATTTAGCACTTATTCCACGTTGTAGGGGTAAGGTTCTAGCTTCACATCGTACCGCGGCACCTCGATTCTCAAGATTCTGAATATTTCGGCCAACTCATCGCTCATCTTTATCGGGCGATTCACGTAAAGTTGTTTCTCCTTCCACAGCTCGTGCTCATAGTAGCCAACCACAGACCTCCCGGATTTTATCGTGTAGAGCAGTTCACGAAACGAGTACTCCACCCCGCCATCCTTAAAAAAATTTTTGTGATCTCCCTTGTGTATATCAATTCCATCTCCGATTTATCCAGATTCTTCGTGAAACGCCCGACGCTATTCGATCGTACCATTGATAGGAAATGGGAATTATACCGGATGAGCCACCGCAGATATCTGATTGTCTCTTCGTTCACATTTCCCTGATCCATAATTACGATCTTGTGGCGGGCACTGTCGTTCAATATCTGATACTTCGATCGCATCGTTTTCAGGAAATCACCGAACATAGTGACATCAGGCGTATTTCCGGGATGTGCACTAACGAAAAATGGTATCTGCTGCTCATTTACTCCGAGAACGAGATTGACCTGTGGTATATCCCTTCGTTTCTGCGCGCTGTAACCGAACTTGATTAGCCCCGTTTCACCATCTTTATAGACCTTAAAACGAGTGGCATCCACCGTCAAGTACTTAAGACTGATCTTGTGCTGTTTAATAGCATTTTTGAGCAGATCGTACATGATATCGCCGAGGCACTTGTAGACTAAATCCATGGGCTCGTAGATCTCTTCAAGATATTTTATGTCGGTAGAGTTCTTGAGTATCGACTTATCCAACCGTTTCAGGAAAAGTCTTCGTTTACTCTCCTTAAACAGGGTCATCAGGATGATGACGTTTTTAAGTGCTCTACTTGCCCGTTCGTCTCCAGTGTACTCGATTAAAATGTCTTCGAAGTTCAGGGTGCTCGTTATTTTTTCGAGGATTGTCTCGCCGCTGTAAGTTATGTCGGTCTCGTCGATCAGTTCCCTGGTTGCTAGATAAGTGCGGATGTTTGTCGCAACTTCATCCGGACCGATGTAGATCTCATCAGTCAACACCCTTCCGTTTATCCGATATGCCTTCTTCAGGTAGCCATACTTTTTCTTATGTGGCTTGCGCCACGTGATATTCCATGCCATTGTTATAGGCGCTGTATGTGATTTGATTTCTGTTAGGGTGCTGGTAATTTCTGGATGGGCTCCCCTCTTCCGTAAAGTTTATATAAAATGATTACTCATAATGATGATGATAATGTAAAAGGTTTCTGTATCGGTTCCAACCTGC
>JAYEFS010000376.1:0-2077 GCA_034658695.1 Methanobacteriota archaeon
CACCGGTTTTAGCGCAAGTATACAACGTACCTGTAATTTAGCAGAACAAGGAACCCATGCAGCCTAAACGAGTGGAAACTGTCTTATATTGTGTGACTGGAATGCTGATATTGGTCTTGAGTTCTATAGAATTCTTATCAGTTATGAGAATATGTCACTACAATCGTGATCTTGTATTATATATTGAATGCTCATTAGTTTTGGATGATCTACTGAACTGCTTGGTCTAATTAACAGTTTCAGAATGGCGGCTGTTGCCACTGTTTTTGAGACTTTTACGTACCAAGTCTCGAAGTTATGAACCTCATTTTTTCTCTGTGATCTCCCCCAGCATAGTTGCTACAATACCATTGATGCGAGTAGTGTACTCCTCGAGCCTCTTGATGGTTTCTTGCAACTCTTGCTGTGACTTCTTTCGCTCGGTGATATCACGGGCAACGCCAACGGCACCAACCACCTGCCCTGTCTGATCTTCATAGACGGACGCGTTGTAGGCAACAATGGTCTCGGTTCCATCCCTGGCTTTCATGACCAGTTCATAATCCCGGACCTCTCCTGTTTCAAAGACCAACATTACCTCTTTGTATGCTTCTTCGGAATCTGTGAAATAATCGGCAAACGGTGTTCCAATCAATTCCCCCCGAGTTCTGCCGGTAGCTCGAATTTTAGCCTCGTTCACATCCATGATGATTCCTTTCTGATCAAAGGTTACCAGAGGATCAGGGCTTGCCTCAACTAATCCACGATTATAACGCTGAAGATCCTGTATCTTCTTTTCAGAACGGCTGCGCTCGGCAAGTGCATCATGAAGTTCTCTGATCAGTGTTCCCCGCTCCTCCTCTGCTCGCTTACGCTCTGTGATGTCTCTGACAATCCCTGTAGCGTGCCACTTCCCCCCTATCTTGACCGCTGAAACAGAGAGCTCTATCGGGAACATAGTTCCATCTTTTCTTACCGCCTCTAGCTCAAGCGTTTTGCCAACGACATGCCCACAGCCCGTTGCTTTGAATACGAGAATGCCGCGTCTACAGGCGTCATGATATTTCCTGGGTGCGAGAAATATGTGCAATTCCTCACCCAGAGCCTCCTGAACCAAATAACCGAATATCTTCTCTGCTGCTTCATTCCAGTAGGAAATATTCCCTTCATCATCCATCATGATGATAGCGTCTTTTGCCGAACTACTTATAGCCTTGAATTTCTCCTCGCTCTCCAAGACCGATTTCTCAGTCCGTTTGCGCTCGGTGATGTCACGGGCAGCGGCAAAGGCACCAACCACCTGTCCGGTCGGACCCCTGTAGACCGAAGTGTTGTATGAAACGATGGTCTCGGTTCCATCCCTTGCTTTCATGACCAGCTCATAATCCCGAACCTCTCCGGTCTCAAAGACCAGCTTCACACCTCTTTGTGCCCTTTCCGGATCTGTGAACTGATCGGCAAATGGGGTTCCTATCAACTCTTCCCGGGTTCTGCATGTGGCTTGAATTGTAGCCTCGTTCACATCCAAAATGATCCCTTCCCGGTCGAACATCACCAGAGGATCAATGCTGATCAGTTGCAGTTCCTTTTCGACGTATCGAAGGGGTAATTCTTTTGTTGTTTTACTCATTTGATGACCCCGGATGAAACAATATTGATGTAATTTTTTTCTCTTATGGTGTATAGAGCATAACTCTATATACATAACTCGACTTTGTTACATTGAAGACATCTCCCGCCTCAACCAACTTGACACTTTTTATTATTTTCTGGGACGATTCGAAAAACCGCAGAGAGCGCAGAGAGACGGAGAAAGAAACAACAACCCTCTGCGATCCCCCGCGTCCTCTGCGGTTAATCTTTTTTTGCCATGATCCAATTATCCAGAAGAAATTAAAAAGTCTCACCAACTTTACCCCCAATACCACAACTCTTCCGAGTGTGTATTACAGCCATAACCAAACATTCCCGGAAATTCCCGCATCCGAACCACCAACTGTGGGAATCAGTGAGACCATAAAATAGCAGAATGGTAGGTTATGCCCCTACCATTGCTGCTCCGCATTTCGGACATGCCTGATTGGCACACGGCACACCC
>JAYEFS010000377.1:0-2076 GCA_034658695.1 Methanobacteriota archaeon
ACGCGCCGTATTCAGCGCGCCACTTATCTATTGTCCATTGAGGACGGGGTGACAAAAAGGAACAAAAATGGCAAGGTTTTGGGATGTGGAACTCACCCGAATATGGAGAGTTTTCATCACCCCAGGAAGTTGCTGCACCCGACGAGCGCAACGATACCTGGGATCTCTCCTAATACGAGCGGAGCGCCGACCGAGAAGGTTACGCCGTTTGCAGGGATTCATGCCCGGCCGGTTAGAGGTAGCACAGGAGACCGGGGGGTGATTGACCAACAGCGCACTGTTCTGGTTGGTGCGCGTTCTTGGGCGCGCTTGCTTGGAATTGGCATATTCGTGCGACACAAAGGCATCTAATCGGGTCCGAGTGATTGCTGGGAATCATGCCCCATCTCCGGTCGCAAGATAATCTTTGACCGCATCGAAAAATTCCACAGCCCTTTCGATGTTCTTCTCTGTAGTCTCCTCAGTGATCTCTTCCAGTGGCTCATAATCCCCTATCTGCCTCTGCTCAAAGGCTGCCACCAGATAGCTGTGAAATTTAGGTAATGTCCCAATCAGGAATAGTTAATGAAAATAGAAATTTTGTAATGGTCGGTCGTATGTACAACAGCACGAAAGACGTGGAGACCTGGGTTAACAATACCCCTTCGCGTCTCTGCGCCTTTGCGTTAAATTGGAAAGAGAACGCAAAGGCGCGAGGACGCAAGGTCGCAAAGACGAAGAGAAACTCCTGCGTTTTTCCACATACGCGAGGAAGCTACCGATGGCGGCCACAGAAAATATTATGATAAACTATCGTGTAGTAGGACACTGCCGAAATTTATGATCGAAGATATTTGTTTTGATGAAATGCTGACCAAATGCAGCAACTACAGCTTTGTGTTTCGAGAAATTCAGGTCTTTTGTTAACAGAACTGCTGTTACCAGATAGAACATGGCGTAATGCGCCCTTGAAACAGCAAATCCGTACAACCCCGCCTCAAATAAAATTCTGGCACCTTTGATGCTTTTATCCGCCATCTTTAATAGCGCTTCTATCTCCTCATTCACAGTACCACTCCATCGCGCTGTATATTTGAGATCAACGAGGTTCGCATCAGAAGCCAATCCTTCTCTTTTATCGGGGCAAGTGAGATGAGGGTATCGAATTTCAGAGATAGTAAAGAGATCAGATCGCCTGTTCTTTCAATTTCGGTGCACGCATGGTCGAAATCCTCAAGGATGACGGCTATGTCGATATCAGAGCCCTCTGTTTCTTTTCCCCTGGCGTACGATCCGAAAAGCACTACACCTTTGAGTTGATTACCGTATCTCCTCTCAAGCTGGTCTTTTAGTTCGTATGCGATCTCTCTGATGGGCGCGGATGTCGGGAGTCTCTTTGAAGATATCATGGTCAACTCAGATCACTTTTTCATAAAATCACATGTTAAAATTCGCTCTTGTATCTGTTTCACACATCCGCCCGAATCGTTGTCTTTCACAGAATCTGCTGCACCACCACCGCGCCATCAGCGGGCGTTGCGCCAATCACCGCTTCTATGATATCGTTGACCTCCTCCGCGCTGGGCGCATCCCAGTCGCAGATCTCACTTCCTGAATCATCAACAAATGTCCCGTTGAACGTGACATCGGGATCTCTTTCGAGTTCGGAGTTAAACTTCGCCTTGAGGTCGGTTAGCTCCCCTGAACTGAGCGGTGGAAGCCTGCCCTCGTCTGTGTAGTGGAAGACTATCACTTTAGCCATCTATATCACCCAGTTATACTGTTGGGGGCTGGGTTATTCAAGGTTTGGTTTGGGGAATGAAAAGTTATCCACTTGACATTTCGCGTATGCCTGGTGTCAGAGATCGTGGTTCGAGACTACACAATCGATGGATGCACAATCTCAGTTTAACTGCGATTCGATCTTTCTCAGAGATGCCCTCGCAAGCGCGATACCCAATTTTACAGGGTCTGACGGTTTCTGTGGTCGATGGCAGTAGCCCTCACGTGTGTAGTAATCGCGGGTGCCAACATCATACCTTTGCGTCTCCGCGCCTTTGCGTTAAACTATAAAATGATAACGCAAAGGCGCAGAGA
>JAYEFS010000378.1:0-2069 GCA_034658695.1 Methanobacteriota archaeon
GAGCCACAACCCTCGCATCCGGCTCGTATCCGGCAGGGCACGCTACCGCGAGGTTCATGCCGGTTATTGCGCTTCCAAGTATCAGTGAGTTGCAGACGTTGTTCCCGTCCCCGATCCATGCAATACGCAAGCCCTCCAAATCCCCTTTGCGTTCCCGGATGGTCAGCAGATCCGCAAGCAACTGGCACGGATGCTCCATATCGGAGAGCGCATTGATCACAGGGATATCTGCACATCTTGCAAGTTCGCGCACAGTCTCATGGCTATAAACCCGCGCCGTGATCGCATGGACGTACCTCGAGAGTATGCTTGCAGTATCACAGATCGTCTCGCTCCGCCCGAGCTGGAGATCCGCGTAATTCAAGTAGAGTGCATGTCCTCCGAGTTCGGTCATCGCAACCTCAAAGGAAACCCTCGTGCGTGTGGATTGCTTTTCAAATATCATGGCAAGACTCATGCCTTTGAGCGCATCCATATACGAATCACGCCCCTCTTTCATCCGGGCAGCCAGATCGAGGAGGTTATACATCTCCTCGCGCTTTAGGTCTGATGCTGAGATGAGGTGCATCATGCAGTTGTGACCTCGCAGCCGTTCTCGGTTACGATCACAGTATGTTCTGCCTGAGATACGAGCGCATCGGTGACCTCCCGCAGGATGGGATACGGTTTGATCAGTCCTGCTTTCGTCAGTTGCCTGAATGTGAGATCGATCTTCTCTCCGGAAAACCATCTTCTCGCAAACGGTAGGTTTTTATACTCCATCATCTCCTTTAGCAGCGTCCTTGCTCTTGGAATGCGCGGAAGTTGGGGGTTTTCTGTTGTCACGTGGTAAATTTCCCATCTCGTTGCATCTCTGACTTTTCCTTCCCCCTCGGTCGCAAACGGCTCGATTGCGACAACCTGCCCATCGTAAAGCACGGTTCCGGTGCGTGTACGTACGTTCGGGATGCTTGGTGGGGTATGTGCCTGATACTGTGCAAGTCCGTGTCCTGTAAGGTTCGAGATCGGCCTGTATCCAAACTCACTGATCGCCTCCTCGATTGCTACCCCGATCTCCCTTGTATCGATCCCGGCGTGGATCATACCGATTGCGCTCTCAAGCGCTGCCCTTGACGCGTCCACAAGTTCGGGATGATCTGAAAGATCGACGGTCGTGGCAGAATCCGCGATATATCCATCGACGTGGACCCCGATGTCGAGTTTTACCATATCCTCGCCGAATACTGCTGTATCATCTGTGCCGGGCGTGTAGTGCGCAGCATCCTCGTTCAGCGAAAGGTTGCACGGGAATGCAGGCTGTCCGCCGAGATCACGTGTTAGATTCTCGGCAAAGACCGCGGTCTCAAGGATGCTCGCTCCGACTGTTATTCTCTTCGCGGTCTGCTTCCGCACCTCTGCAAGGATCTTTCCAGCCTGCCGATACTTCCCGAGCTCTTCAGATGTGTAATATGTGTTCATGGTACCCCTAAAAAATAAGGCCGCCCCGCAACAATCGATGCGCCGGACGGCAAGCGTTCAAACCGGAATTTCAGTCCAGTTTGAGTATATCAAGTGCTCTGTTGATGTCTTCTGACTTAACCGTCTTTCTGCCCGCGTGTTTCGTCTCGATGATCGCTTCCTTAGCGATTTTCATTCCGATCTTCTCAAGCTCGTCGGTCAAAGCACTGCGTGCCGATTCGCTGACCCTGATGTCGCCTTCGGATGCAGCCCGTATAAGTCGCTCAACTGGAGCCAGTGGTAGTATTTTCTTTGCCATTTGTTCTTACCTCCTTTTGTGGTACGGTTCCGTCCGCAATCGAACGGTGTATGTTCGGTTTCATTCACCGACACCAAGCATAGAATTATGCACAGAATAGGACCCTATTCCATGACCATATCCATACATGGTATTGCTATGAACTTACTTTTTGAAATAAGTCCTATATATACTTTTTGATCCACATCTGCGCAGCAGCGAAAAATATCTTTGAGAAATTTGATTTATGATCTCCCGACATGATGAATCATGCCGTAAAGAAATTCATTGAAAAGATTCATAGAAACGATCATAAGATATTGGAACGAAGGGG
>JAYEFS010000379.1:0-28902 GCA_034658695.1 Methanobacteriota archaeon
GGTGAATTAGGCTTATATTTCAGCGAAGCAACTGGTGCTGGAGGAAATGGTAAAATATACAAAATTGTGGACGGCAAAGCATCACTTTACTATGAGGTAAAACTCGCAGATGTCGGCGGATTTTGGGGTGGTGACTTTGCATTTGATGACAAGGGCAACCTCTATCTGAGTTCCGGAAATCGGATACCAGCAAGCATATACAAGGTGGAAGGCGGAAGAGTGGAAGAGATATTCAAGGATGAGAAGGAATCGATAAAGGGATTTGTATACCAGGATGGCGCTTTATATTGCGCTAATTGGCAAACGAAAATATACCGGTTGGATATTAGCACTAAGGAACGCACCGTTGTTTACTCGAATACAAAACGCACATGGCTTTCAGATGTTGACTTTAGACCGGAACTCATTGGCTGAGGGCATAAGTAGGGCGGGATAAAAATCATGCAGGAAAAGGTGATGAAGAGAACGGCATCGTTCGTCCTGATAAGCTTGCTGCTGGCTTCGATATTTGCGGGCGCGGGTGTAGGCGAAGTAGAAGACGGAGCGGAAGAAGAGACGGCTCCCATTAATATTATAAATGCTGGTTTACCTGCTACTTCTTTTTTAAACACACAAACACCGTTTCTTTTCATGCCAAACGACAATTCGTTAAGTTCCGAGATAGGCGACATATCACATGACAAAACCGTGTTTTTGTTCTCCACGTCGAGCACCACCGTCACTCTGACCGCGGTCGCCGATGCAACTGTGAAGAGCTGGCAACCGGACAGCAACTTCGGTAGCGATAGCGTTCTATCACTCTCCTACAGTGAGATCGACGTGGCGCGTGAAGCGGTCACTCTGCTGCGCTTTGATCTCGCCTCTGCCCTACCAGAAGGCGCGATCATCGACTCGGCAAGCCTCGAGCTATTCCTCGTGGACGGTTTCGGTGCCGACCCTGCCGGAGTGGCGGCTTATTTCGTAACCAGCAACTGGGATGAGAGCAGCGTGACATGGAATTCGTTCCCGACCGCAGAGCCGATCGGGGTCATCTCGCAGGTGGACAAAAGCCCGGGCAGCTACAAGTCATGGGATATTAGTAGCTTCGCACAGGTTTGGCAGAGCGGCTCGAACAATGGCGTCTATCTTCGAGGTCCTGTAACCTACTACGAGCGGACGTTTGAGAGCCGCGAGCATGCGGAGAGTGTGCCGCAGTTGGTTGTGACATATCATCTACCTACCTACATGCTTTCAGGACGCGTCTACACAGGAGACGTGGGGGATGAAAGCACGCCGCTGAGTGGCGTGACTGTGGAACTATACTGCTCCAACAACGCCCGCGATCCGGGCACTCTTATCGCCAGCACTACCACTGATTATGAGGGATGGTATGGGCTTCTGGTTTCAGGCGTTTGCGAGTTCTACAACATATTGGAGACTGACTCGGCTGGCTATACGTCTGTCGGCGCGACATCGGTCGATGGTACGGTTGTTACCAGCAACTGGATTCAATATGAGTATCCACTGGACGAGAAGACGCTGACCGGTAACAGGTTCTGGGACCGTCATGTTAACCTGCCACCGACTGCAGATCCAAATGGACCTTACGCAGGTACTGAAGGAGTTTCAGTAGCCTTTGACGGCTCAGGTTCATCCGATCCCGACGGAAGCATAGTCTCATATACATGGTACTTCGGGGATGGTGGAACTGGTACCGGAATGATTCCACCAACACATACATACGTTCAGGATGGTACCTATACAGTAACTTTGACAGTGACTGACAATGATGGCGCAACTGGTACAAGCACCACGACGGCAGCCATAGCAGATACCGGGCCGGTTGCAGACTTCTCTGGCGCACCAAGAAGCGGACCAGAACCATTGACTGTGGATTTCAAGGACGCTTCAGCGTCGTATGATGGAATTGATTCACGGGAATGGGATTTTGACGATGATGGTACAGTGGACAGCACAGCACGGAATCCAACATATGTGTATGCCGAATACGGTACATACACTATAACCCTGAAGGTTTACGAAGCGGATGGAGACAGCGATACTGAGACAAAGACAGACTATATCATCGTTACGAAGCCAGACCTGAATATCACCGATATCTGGAACGAGGAGGGCAGGATCTGCTACCGGATAGAGAACGTCGGGGATGGAGTGGCTCCTGGAGGGCATTGCACCGCATTATCCGTTGATGGCGTCTATCGGATGGAGGACTGTGTGGAGGAGGATATAGCACCCGGAGCTGGTATGGAACGATGCTTCGAGTACGACTGGGAGTGCAGCCCTCCAGAAGATGTTGTTGTGGTATGTGCCGATCACAGAGATGCTGTGGAGGAGCGCGATGAAGAGAACAACTGCGTGGAGAGGGTAGTCGGATGTCCACCAGCTGAGAAGCCAGACCTCGTGGTCACCGATCTCTGGAACGATGAGGGCAGGATCTGTTACCAGATACGAAACATCGGTGATGGCGTGGCTCCGGAAGGTCACTGCACCGCTCTAATCGTTGATAATGAATACAGAGTATGCGATCTGGTCGATCAAGAGTTGGAGCCCGGAAAACGATTGCGGGGCTGCTTTGACTATGACTGGGAGTGTACGTCTCCGGAGGATCTTGTGGTGGTAGTGGCAGACCACGAAGAAGGTGTGGCAGAAGACAATGAAACAAATAACATGAGGGAAGAGATCTGGAGATGCGATGTTATTCCTCCGCAGATCGTTCACGGGCCGATCGTGCAGGAGGTGACCCAAGAATCAGCGGTCATCGTCTGGGAGACCGATGAGGATAGCGACAGTGTGGTGAAATATGGTAAAGCGTCCGAGCGATACGATCTTGAGGAGGGGGATTCGGCAGTGGTTATAGAACATAGCATAACCCTCTCGAGACTGGAACCATCCACAACCTACAATTTCGTGGCTCAGTCAACCGACGCCAGTGGAAATACTGTGAAGAGTAATGAGGTGACCTTGGAGACATTGCCCGTGCCGGATGATATTGATCCAACTGTATCCATCGTAGATCCCGGTGTGTGTCAGGGAATTGTCACGATTGAGGCTGAGGCTGAGGATGATATCGGGGTTGAGAAGGTGGAGTTTTTCATAGCTGACGAGCTTGTGTTTACTGATTATTCTCCACCTTATGAACTTACTCTGGATACCGATAAGTATGAAAATGGAGAATATATACTTAAAGCCAAGACGACCGACCTTTTCGGGAGGTTTTTCATAGATGAGCGTATAATCGGATTACTCAATGCCATTGATGTTACTGTTCCTTCGGTCAACATCTACCATCCACTGGGTGGCGCTACTGTTTCAGGAGACCAACGTATCCTTGTATCGATAGAGGATGACACGGGTGTGAATACCGTTGAATTTTTTATCCATGGCAAGCAAATTGCTTGTTACAACTATCCCACCACTCCCAATAAGATAGAATTCGATGTATCTAATCCGTTTTGGTGGGACACACGATTTTGGGAGAATAAGTATTATACCGTTGCGGTGCGTGCCACGGATGAAGACGGTAAGACCAGTGTGGATACAGTCAATGTAAAGGTGAGTAATCCGGAGCCGCCACTACGACCCAAGCTTGTCGTCACAAAGCATAATGTAACCAGACATAAAAATTATTTTGGCATCGACCTGTGGGTGCAAAATGAGGGGGGGGCAAGGGCTGAAAACATCGAGATCCAGGACTCTTTAAGGGCTTTTCAACCCATATCAGAAAAAGTCGGCTCAGTTGACTATAAAGCTGATTTCAATCCATCTACCTGGGAAGGGTCTTGTATCATCACCGACACGCTGGACCTTGATCCCGGGCACTCACGTTACTACACCTTTAAAGCTGTTCCGGTATTGATTCACCCCAACCCCCCTAAACCTTCGATTGGAGATTCTATCAAATTGACCTACGAAGGGGTGTATGGGGCCACATATTCCGAAACGCCGGTCAGCTTTGCAATTAAAGAGACAACGCTAAATTATCCCAATGTCCCGATTGCTACTGCGTATAATGATGCGCTTAAGGAAGCTGATTATTTGATTATGACGAATCGTCCCTGGCTAATCCTTCGTAATCTATTTCAATTAGATGATGTTAATACACTCTTTTCAGATATGGCTCATTTAGCCACGCTGAGGAATGGTGTATTGGGATATTTCTCTTCGCCGTATGTTTCTAGAGATACAATAAGGGATTTAATAAAGCCTGGTGGCGATTGGGCGAAAAAACTGAATCCAAAATTCTCCAAACCTTTGGAGGGATACCTGCTCATTGTGGGTGAGACAGAGATTGTTCCTGCGTGGACTGAACTCGGGTTCATCCACGGTTGGTCTGTCAGAATGAGCGACCATCCCTACGCCGATACCGGAGGCACCCCAGCTCCTGACCTCATTGTGGGAAGAATCATCGGAGATGATGCCGCTGATTTAACTAAACCGATTCAAGCCAGCATAGGCGTTTTTGAAGGTTCTACCGGATACGCATTTGATCGTAAAAAAGCTTTGGTGGTAAGTGGCCCAGGAGGGGGAGTTGGAAGTTTTGTTAATAGCACGGAAGATGTAGCGGTGACACTTCAGAATCAGAAATTCTCTGTGGAAAAGTTGCATATGAAGGACTATTTTGCCGTCTCATCATTCGCTCGTGATTATGAGCAACATGATGAATTTGCCGTTGGGAATGTGCTGGGGGGCGCTAATGATGAAATTGTCATCGGCGATGCGAGCGCGAATAAAATTGCAATCTATAACATGAGCGGAACCCTGATCTATGAGTTTAGTCGAACCTTTGATAGCGGAGATGGGCTTGCAGTAGGAGATGTCATGGGGTATGGGAAAGATCAGATAATTCACGCAGACAATAGCCAAGACTACATCTACATCACGGAAATACAGGAGACAAGCCCCGGCATCTTCTCGGCTGTTGTGGTGGGTTCTTTTGACGCAAGTTTTGACAAAACTGATGACTTGGCTCTTGGTGATGTGATGGGAGATGCCAGAGAGGAGGTCGTCATCAGCGATATCAGCCTCAACAAAATCTTTATTCGGCGTATGGACCTCGGCAAGTGGAGTTCGTTTGACTATGAACTTGAAGAGCATGATCTCCTTGCCGCTGGAGACTTTATGGACATTGTTCCGGGTGATACCAAGGACGAGATCATCATTGCCGACCGAAGCGCAAAAGAGATAGTGGTTTGTGGTGCGAGTGGTCCTCCATGCAGGTCGCTGAAATTCAAAGACGTGCTTGGGGAAGGTAGTGCCCTTGCTGTGGGCAATGTGCACTATTGGGGTAAGGATGAGATCATTCTCGCACCGGCCGAGCATTCCCACCACATCCGTACTTATTGGTGGAAAGCCTCTGATGACAAATTGCGCGAGACCGGACCTATCACATTCGAATTTGACAATTTCGACGGCTTGGCGGCAGGGGGCAATCACGAAGTATTTGTTGCCGATAGAGATGGAGTTATTCGCACTTTTGACTGTGTCAATTTTGCCGCCAGGGTTCACAGTGCCCTTCCAGGACTTACGCAGAATGTAGACGTTATCTACTGGCACGGTCACGGGAATTCCGGTGAGTGGGACGGGGGCATAGACTCCGCCACGGTGAGAACGATTAATTTCAACAACCATAACCCTTTCGTCATGACCGCTTCTTGTTCGACCGGAAACTATGAACATGGGTCCATCGCGGAGTCCTTCCTCGCTAGCGGCGCTGCGGCATATATCGGCTCCACCGAAGACACCATCTGGACAAGTCGTGAAACTGCAGAGTACTTCTTCGCGAACTGGACTGCTGATGAGTCCATTGGGGAGGTATTCACTGACATGGAGAAGTCAGTGTGGGGCAAGGGTAGCTATTGGGACTTGTATGTATGGCAGCACAATCTCTATGGAGACCCGAAATACGGGAGAGTATCCAGTACTACTACTATAAAAGTGTCCAGTTTGGCTGAATCTGAGTCGCCGACACCCCTTTCATCGCTTCAGGTCAAGGTGCCCGACTATATCGTAGCTACTCTGGATGGCCTAGATTATGTAGAAATCCCTGGTGGTTATCGATGGTATGAACAAGGTCGACCATGGGTTCCCTTTTACACGGCTTCCATTGATTATCCCATAGGATACAAAGTTCAGGATGTGACTCTGGTAGAGACGTCTGGGTTGGTTACTGATACCAATTTAAGCATCCCCATGACTCCATTAAATATTACCCCATCTACGTATGTCCCCGTACCTTATTCTGGAACACTTGAGGGTTGGTTCCCCGGGGAAGATTATCGCTGGGAAATACTGGAAAACCCGGATGGCAGCGCCACCTTGGTGATATTAATGTACCCCTTCCACTACAACCCCCTGACAACCGATGTCAGATTCTATGCGAATTACAGCTTCGACATCAACTATACGGTCTCTCCAGTGGCAATAACCACTCTGACCACAGACAGGGATGAATACGAGCAGAGCGATACGGTCATGGCTGATATCGGACTCAACAATTCGGACGAACCACAAGATGTTATTTTCAGCGCAACAGTAAAGCGATACGGCTCAGATGAGGTCGTGGGCGGCTTGCTCCTTCGCACCCTTAAGGAATTCACAGGACTCGCATCCTTCTCTCCTCGTTGGGATAGTGATGGTTTTGAGCCGGGATACTATTTCGTGGAGGTGACTCTGAAGGACACCAGCAGCAAAGTGCTGGACAGAAAGACCGAGATGTTCAGGCTGGGTATCTCCTCCGGCGAGATTGCAAGCTTCACAGCGACACCGGAATGCTTCGATATCGGAGACGAGATTGGAATCGAGATGGCATTTGAGAACAACGGCACTGTGAACATCACAGGAACCGCTGTAATAAGAGTGCTCAACTCAACCGGACACGCAACAGAAGAGTTCAGACATAACATAACCAACCTGACCCCATCCGAATCGATCAGCTTCAGCGATACATGGGACACATCCGAGGCGGTTGCGGGCTCTTCCTACACGATCGTTGGCTATGTCCTGTACGACAGCAGATCCACCGATCCGGCAACGGTTACTGTGCGGAACATGATCATGGGTGACCTGAACCGCGACGGCGAGATCACCCCGACAGATGCCGCGATCACGCTTGAGATGGCAGCCCGCGGCGAATACGACCCAGCAGCGGACGTCGATTGTGACGGGCAGGTCACCTCGCTTGACGCGATGATGATTGCGCAGGCAGCGGCTGGTAATATAGAATTACAAGGATGTGAATTGAAATGAAGAACAAACAAGTTCTGTCAGCAGTGCTGACAGCGATAATAGTACTCACGATTGCAACGAGCATGGCGGCAGCAACCGATGATGGTGGCTGCTCGATGGACTCAACTCAGGAAGTCCAATTCACAAACGACCCACTGAAGAGCAGAATCGACGATATCCTCGTGGAGGATAGATCCATATTCCTCTTCTTCTACTCTGACTGGTGCCCTTACTGCCACCAGCAGATGCCGATAATCGATGAATTAGAGGAAGAGTATGCAGGAGACGTCACATTCATCCACATCAACGTAACCGCAAGACCTGATCATGCAGCAGAGTTCAATGTTAGCGCACTTCCGACGATGATTGTTATTTCGGGCACGTACGAGGACGAGTATCTCAAGGAGGAGATCTCAGGCTTCACAGAGAAAGCAGAGCTGGTAGAAATGATCGCTCCTGGCGAGGGGTATGAACCTGATGCCGAGAACGATGCCCATGTCAGCGTCACCGCGTTAGCCGCAAAATGCAATTCTTGCTCTGACTGCACTAAGAAATTGAATGGCGACTATGGCACAGTGGTACTCACCACCGACCTGACCAACATACAGGGATCCTGCATAATCTTTGGCGCAGACGATGTAGTCTTCGATGGCGACGGGTACAAGATCGAAGGCGACGATAAAGGCGAATTCGAGTCAGGAATTGAGATGATCGGCAAAAGCGGCAATACGATCAGAAACTGTGTGATCACCGACTTTGAATCCGGAATAACGCTGTATGGCTCATCCAAAAACGAAATACACAACAACGAGATAGTTTCAAACTATTATGATGGTATCTGGATCAGTGAGAACTCCGATTCAAACAACATCCATGGCAACCAGATCGAAGAAAATGGAGAATATGGGGTTTTTTTCTCATCAAACAGCAACGGCAACACATTTTCTGAAAATGTCGCCTGTTCCAACCCTACAGACATCCACGACGAAGCTAAGAATTCCGGCGATGAAAACTTCTGTGACACGGCACATAACTGGAATGATGATGGCGTGAGGGGATGTACCCGTGATTGCGCGTCCAGGAAGCCAGACCTCGTGATAACTGATATCTCTAACGATGATGGCAGAATCTGTTACACAATGCAAAACAGAGGCGATGCCACGGCTTCAGATGGGCATTATACCACGTTATTTGTGAACGGTGAGTACCAGATAAAGGAGCAGGTGGATGTGGACATGGCGCCCGGAGCGAGCGTGGAAAGATGTTTCGACTATTATACGTGGAATTGTACCGCCCCGGAGGACACTCTGGAGGTATGTGCGGATTACGGAGATTTTGTGAATGAAAGCAACGAAGAGAACAACTGCATGGAGACAGTATTTGAATGCGCACCACCTGGGCCGGAGTGCGTCGATTTTGAGGATCTGCCAATAGGGGCAATGTTCTATGTCACGGACGTGTTCACAGATTCGGGCACCAATATCACGGTTCAGCCCTTCCAATGGAGCAACGGACAATGGACCTCCGACGGTTTCGCGGAGGTCGGAAATGCAGGGGATGCTGGTGGCTCAGGTAATGAGGTGCAGGTCAACAATGTCAACCTCAGCTTTGATTTCGGCAGTCCATGTGGAGGTCTCTCCCTCCTCTTCGGCGAGTATGGCGGCAACCTCAACATAGAGATCAACGGTGACTTCCGGAACTTCGAAGACGTAATCGATATCAATGGATCCATAATCGGCAATGTCAGTGTCACTGTCATCAACGGTCTGGGTAATGACAGAGGACGTCTCGAATTGTCCGGCACGATCAACTCGTTTGCTATCGGCGGGCAGGAGCTGTGGCTCGACCATGTTTGCCCGATCGGCGGCGGGGGTTGTGTTATTCCGACCGATGACCTCTACATCAATTCCGACACGACGCTCTGCCCCGGATTCTATGATATTCCTGATGCCGGTGCAGACGGGGTCATAATAATAGGCGCAGACGGGGTGGTTCTGGACTGTAACGGCGCTGTGATAAACGGAACCGGTTCAGGGTATGGAATCTACAATTACGGATTCGACAATGTCACCGTGAAGAACGGCGATGTGCTGAACTATCGTATTGGGATCCAGATGCGCACATACGCTGATTACAACACGATAATCAACAACAACCTGAGTTTGAATACGATTGCAGGGATCGAACTGTTCGCAGCCAGTTATAACATGATAGCAAACAATACTGCCAGTTCGAATGATGGCTGGGGGATATATCTGGTGATGCAGTCGGACAACAACACCGTGGTCAACAATACTGCCAATTCAAACAAGGTGGACGGGATCCGCATGGAAGATTCGTCCTGCAGCAACTTGGTGCACTATAACATCGCCAATTCGAATACTGCAAACGGAATCCATCTGGAGAGCTCATCTGACCGTAACGAACTGATCCGCAACGTTGCCAGCTCGAACGAACAGAACGGAATTCATCTGAGAGCTCGAGCATCCGACAACATGATTACGAACAATTCGATTTCAGATAACGCGAATTATGGGATCTACTTCACAGCCGACAGCACGGATAATCTCGTTTCCGGTAATCTCGTCTGCTCCAACTCTGTGGATATCTATGACGAAGACGATAACTCCGGCGATGCGAACCGTTGCGACACGACACACAACTGGAACGACGCCGGAACGACGACCGGATGCGCCCACACATGCACCGCACCGGGCAGCGGCGTCTGCTACGACTACACAACCTCGTCATGGATGACCCCGCCTCCGGACGACGACTGGAACGTGACTCACGTAATCGTCTGCAACGACACCGTGATCACACTTAACGGCGACCTTGCTATCGATTCCGGTGGAGAACTCGGCTTCAACAATGTAACCTTGAGGATGAACGCAACCGAGACCGAGACCGATGACTACTCAATTGAGGTAAATAGCGGCGGTGCATTCCATATCAACAGCAAGGACGGATCACCCTCGATTCTCACGAACGGCGACAACACAACCGCATACTACACATTCCATGTGAATTCCGGGTCCCAGTTCACGATGCAAAACAGCGAACTGCACAACTGTGGATACGACTGGAAGGAACTTCCGAATAAGGATGCCGGTCTCTGGATCAACACGGATGATACGCTGCTTGTGAATAACACGATAACCGGCAATTATTACGTGGGAGCGTTCTTCTATCAGTCAGATAACCACACAGTCGTTGATAATACCGTAAAATTGAATCGCTGGCATGGTATTCGTCTGATAGCATCCAACGGGAGCCGGATAATCGGAAATTCCGTAGAATCGACGATTGACGGGATCACTCTATCCCATTCGCCGGATGGTAAAATACTCAACAATGTGGTCTCAAGCAACCAGGACGGAATCACGGTCTCGTCTTCGTCCGATGCAACGATCGCAGAGAACACCGCAAGCTCAAACGGTCGTTATGGAATCAGGGTCACCTCCTCATCTGACTGTGGAGTGCGCAACAACACTGCGAATTCAAACGCCGATGGGATTATGGTCTCATCATCAATTCGCGCCATAATAACCGGTAACACCGCTGATTCGAACCGTGACGACGGTATTTACCTGAGTAGTTCGCCGGATAGTGTCGTTATGGACAACACTGCGAACCTGAACAACAGAGCAGTTGACATCGGCACCGGACTTGTGGTACTGTCCTCGCCCCACACAGAGGTGGAACTAAACGTGGTTAATTCCAACTGGCGTGGAATGTTCATCGATTCGTCATCCGGCTGCACGATATCAGAGAATAATGCGAGTGAAAACAAGTGGTATGGCATCCATCTGAATTCATCCAGGGCAAACAACCTCACAGAGAACGTGCTTTACTCAAATAAGGGACAGTGGGATTCTGCGGGGCTGCACCTCTCCGAATCAGAGGACAACCGGATAATCGGCAATTATGCTACCGCTAACCTGCACGGCATGGTTCTCTATAAGTCGCCCAACTCCAGTATAACCGTAAACGCGGTGGATGGCAATGACGAAGACGGGATTGCGCTCGATTCGTCCGACGGAATAGAGATTGCCGAGAACACGGTAACCGCAAATAGCGTTGGCATATCTCTCCACGATTCGGATAATGTGGAGATCATTCACAACAACGCATCCGGTAATGGACATACTGGTATCTCCCTCTCAGCATCCAAAAACAACCTGATAATCGAGAACGTTGCTGTGCGAAACCGGTACGGAATCGCCCTATCCTCGAGCAGCGTTAACGAGATTTGCAACAACACTGCAACGTCCAACAACTTTGGAATGTCATTGAGATGGTCCAGCAACAACAACACTGCAACGTCCAACAACTTCGACTCAAGCACCGACTATGGCGCAAATCTCTTCAGGGCGTACAATAACACAATCCTGCACAACAATTTCAGCAACTCAGGGAGTGTTGGCGTCGGTCTGGAGCGCTCTGACAGAAATCTGGTTGTGGACAATGATATGAGATCGGCTCATAACTACGGAATCGATCTCTTCGAATCGAGATGGAATGTAATCGAGATGAACAATGTTCGTTACAGTGGTGATGTCGGCATAGGGCTTTCTTCGTCCAATGGCAACATGGTTGCTGGAAATGTGGCAGAAGAGAGCGGGACTGGCGTATCCATCCGGTTCTCTGATGACAATACGGTTGCGGAGAACAACGCAAACTCAAACGACATTGGAATCTACATGCGGAACTCCGATTCGAATACGATAACCGGTAACAACGTGAGTCTGAGTAATAACGTGGGAATCGACCTCTCGATCTCTGATGGCAACGGGATATTCGCAAACACTGCGTTCGGCAATCCGAACTACGGGATTCACCTCTACTCGTCTGCGAGCAACATTCTAAACGGAAACAACGTTACTTCGAACGGTGTCGGCGTCTATCTGGACTGGTCAGACAGCAATCTGATCAGCGGAAACACGGTGGATGAGAACGACCTGACCGGAATTGCGCTCTACATGTCAAGCGACGAGAATGATGTCATAGGAAACGAGGTCAACTCGAACGGCAACATTAGCATCCGCATCTCATCATCGGACAACAACACAGTTATGGATAATACAGCGCTCTACAATGGCATCGGAATCTTCCTTGACTGGTCTGGCGGCAACATAATCGCGGATAACAGGGCGGACTTAAACAAGTATCACGGAATCTCCCTGGACTGGTTCAGCTGCGATAACGAGATTGTCAACAACTCGGCGTCGAGTAACATCGTTGGAATCGCGCTCTCGTGGTCGGGCAACAATACCGTAGAAGAGAACGTTGCGAACTTCAACAACGTAAGCATCCTCCTGGAGTGGTCGAGCAGTAACAATGAACTGATCGGAAACACTGCGAATCACAACGAGCATAACGGCATATCGCTGCACTGGTCGAGTAACGACAATGAGATCACCGGCAACACCGCAAACGACAACAGGATAGGTCTCTATTTTGATTCCAACTCGACAGGAAACGTGGTTGCCGATAACACCTTCTGCGACAACTCACTCTATGACATCCATGACGAGGATGCCAACTCCGGCGATGAGAATACCTGCAATTCGACTCTCAACTGGGACGATGACGGGACGACCGGGTGCACTTATGGCTGCGGCGTAGAACCATCGCCAACACCAACGCCGACACAACCGGCGTCAGTGCCAGATGGTGACCTCGACGGTGATGGCGAGGTCACCACCACAGACGCCGCAATCACGATTCAAGACGTAGCCCGCGGCGTGTGGAACGCTGCAGCCGACGTGAGCGGCGACGGTGTGGTCACCTCGGTCGATGGATTGATGATCCTGCAGGCTGCGGCGGGACGGATAGAATTATAAGGGGCAATGGTGCGAAGAACATTTATCAGGCACCTGGATGCTGTCATGACTCGTCAGCCATGTACTGGAAGTTGCAGAGACACATACCAGGACGTAGAATCACGTGCAGAAAGAGTTTGATGACCAATGGGGGTATAATACAAGATGAATAACAAAATCACGAAGGCGTTGTGTTTGGTTGCGATTTTGGTGATGGTTGCGAATGTATTTGCTGTGGTGGCTTCTGCCGGAGGCGCATCTCCCCTCCATAAAAAATACATCCCCCCTATCCCGAGTGATCCTACATCAAGTGCCGAAACAACTCTAAAATCTGAAGTAGTTTCCTCGGACGTCTACTGATACTGTTTTCGTGGTAACAAAGAAAATTGGAATGAAAATTGAAAACGCGTGCGGACGATGCATAATTTCCGTGTCAGGAAACTACCTTGGATTTTGGAAAAACAAGAACTAGTGATTTTGCAGGATATACGTGGAATGCAAAATCAGGATATGCAGAGACTGGACCAAATTATTGGTCAGATGGCAAGGAAAGGTTGCATCTGAAGACTCAAGAAATCGATATCATCGTCAAAGATGTTGACCTCTCTTCACCACACCAGCCACGGTATCCTTTCCCTTCTGATGTGGATATCGATGCAAACTTGAGTTGGGCTGGAGGAGATCCAGATGGGGATTTTGTGGCTTATGGTGTTTACTTTGAGAAAGGAGACGGCTCCCCAGAGAAACTTGTGTCATATAACCTGACAGAAACAACGTATGATCATGGAAAGTTGGATTATGGCTTTCGTTACTGCTGGAATATCGTAACAAGAGCTGAATGGGGGTTAGAAACCCCTGGAACTCTTTGGAATGTTCATAACATCGACACATTAGAAGATTTCGCAACGATTCAGGCTGCGATAGATGACCCTGGTACAGAAGACGGTCATACAATCATAGTCGATGCTGGGATGTATAATGAGAATATTATTATAAATAAGGCTTTGAGATTGATAGGAGAAGGCAGGAACAGCACAAACATCCACAGCTGGAGAGGGACCGTTGTAAACATAACTTCAGATGAGGTGACATTGAGTGGATTTACAATAAGTACGGGTGTGATAGGTATTGCTTTGTGCTCCAGTGACCGTATTATTACTAACAATACAATACAAAATATTAAAGGAATATATTTTATTAATTGTGCGAGGGATGGCGGTGACGGTATTGGTATCAAGACATCTTCATCTGCCAATACCATAGTATCTGATAACCTAATTTCAGGCATCAGCGGTGGGGGTGGTGCAGATGATTCTGGGTATTGTCCTGAGGGTCAGGGTAATGGCAAAGGTGGTGATGGTTATGGCATCATTCTATCTTCATCCACTGATGTCACAATATCAGGCAACACAATTTCAAATATTGAGGGGGGCGAAGGTGGATCGGCAGGTCTGTCTACAGGTTCCGGAAGACCGGGCAGCGGCGGGGTTTGTATGTGTAGACACGGCGATGGCTGTGAGCACGCAAGGGCACCAGAGATCCTGGCGATGATGGCAGCTCGAGATGACTGATGTGTGGCTGCTGGCATGCAGGTGTGACTAAACTACTGTTATTAATAATTATAATTACATAAAAATAACCGGAAGGCTTAAATACAATCGCTGAATGTTAAATCAACAACCATGATCGATCTGCCAACGGTTGCATGGGTATTCGAGGGTGTAGCACCGCTGAAATTGCATGACCGAGTTGTTGTATTGACATCCTAGCGTATGGCATGGCGGTAATGCAATCATGCAGATCATGCGCGCAGAGATTGTGGAGATATATGGGAGGTAATAAATATGGTAAACAAGAAGATATTGCTCGGTGTAACAGTGATTGCGATGCTCACACTCTCCGTTGGAGTGGCGTGGGCAGATGAAGTTACTTCAGATCTTAACTATCAGGGACTGCTGGCTGACAGCGCGGGCAACCCGATGAGCGGAGCATACAGCACGACCTTCCTATTGTATGATGTTTCATCCGGGGGCACCGCTCTGGATACGGATATACACGATGTAGTCGCCACCGATGGCTTGTTCAACACGGAAATAGACTTTGATCAGAGCTATTTCGATGGCAGAGCACTGTGGCTTGGAATAAAGGTTGGAACCGATTCCGAGATGATACCGAGGCAGGAGTTCAGACCCGCCCCCTATGCACTTAGTCTTGTGCCGGGGGCAAGAATAATAGGAGACCGCACGTGGCCTGCTACATTGTCGATAGAAAATTACGGTTCGCACCCTGCATTGAGGGTAGAAAATAGATTTCCTTGGAGCAGGGCAGTTGCGGTAAAAACCAATAGCTGGGGGAGCTGTGGAGTTGATGTAAATACCACTGGCAACGGCAGCGCTGGAGTTCGGGTAGATGCTGATGGTGACGACAGCGCGGGAGTTTGGGTAGATACTGATGGCGAGGGCAGCGAGGGATTTCATGCATATACCACTGGCGAGGACAGCGAGGGATTTCATGCATATACCACTGGCGAGGACAGCGAGGGATTTCATGCATATACCACTGGCGAGGACAGCGAGGGATTTTATGCAGAGACTTTTGGCGACTATAGCGAGGGAGTTAATGCAAAGACCCGCGGCTATGACAGTCCTGCGGTGTATGGCTTCAGCTCGCGAGATGTCGGTGTTTATGGAAAAGGTAAAGAAGGCGGATACTTCACCACCACAACGGCTGGAACATTGCAGAATAGGCTCGCTGGAGTGAATGTATCCACTACTTATGATTTCAATCCTGGAGTTTATGCAATGATTACTGGCGACAACAGCTATGGAGCTTATGCATATACCACTGGCGAGGACAGCGAGGGATTTTATGCATATACCACTGGCGAGGACAGCGAGGGATTTTATGCAGAGACTTTTGGCGACTACAGTGAGGGAGTTAATGCACGGACCGCTGGCAAGGGCAGCGAGGGAGTTTATGCAAAGACCACTGGCGAAGACAGTCCTGCGGTCTATGGCTGGAGCGAACAAAGCGTTGGCGTGCGTGGTAATGGTAACACATATGACTTTTATGCCGATGGGGCAGGTACAAATTATGGTCCTTTTACCGGGGCTCATGAGGTCAAACTCTCCGCTGACTTCCCGGAAAACGTTACACCGGGAATGATTGTCTCCGTTACCGGGGGAACCCAGGTCAGGCAGATTGACGGAAGAAACATATCTTTTTCCTCAACATTGCCGACAGTACAGCTATCCGATACGCCTGATGACAGCAAGGTATTGGGAGTGCTTATCTCGGAGTCGCCTCTTCCAGAAGAGCACTGGTATATTGATGAGTTAAATGAGCGAGACCGTTTTGGAATCGTTAATGCTCTGGGAGACGGCAGGGTATGGGTCACCGACATCAACGGGGGCATTGAGGCTGGAGATTACATCACAACCTCTTTAGTGGCAGGCTATGGCCAGAAGCAAAATGATGACTTGCTCCATTCATATACACTTGGCAAGGCTATTGAAAGTGTTAATTGGAGCAAACTCACCACGACCGTTGGATTCAATGGTCAAATATGTAATGCCTATCCAATCGCTGTTGTTTACACCAGCGGATAGAGGTGAATAAGATGGAATCCGGTACCGGTCTGATAGAAGTATTTGTCGCTCTTCAGTATGAAAGGAGATAGGAGAAGATGAAAAAACAAGCAATGATACTTGTGGGGCTTTTCTGCCTCATGGGTGTCGTCTTTGCACAGGGTTCAGCTAACTACGACCTCTCGTGGAACGTGATAAGTGGCGGTGGCGGCGAGATGCACTCTGCCAGCTACGCGATGCGAAGCACCATCGGGCAGACCGCGATTGGACTTTCGAGCGACGGTTACCGGATCGAGGCGGGATACTGGTATCGCGATGCAGGCGCTGCAGGTGATCCGATAACTCGCTACGACGCCAACGGTAATGGATACATAGACCGGGACGAGTTGAAGACTGCGATATACGACTACCTGACAACACCTATCGGGACCGTAATCAGCAGAGACGATCTGAAGACTCTGATCTATGATTACCTGGCGCACCTATAAATGGGAATAAAACCCCCATTTTTATTTATTTAGGAGGACAAAAAAATGAATAAAAGAATCGTTATGTCGATGATGGCTTTGCTATTGCTTTTCGCAATGGCAGCTACCGCAAGTGCTGTTTCCGTGACCAGGGATCTTCCGGACGCTCCGGTCGCGGCAGGTGCTGAGTTTCAGGTGTCGATAAGCCAGACCGGTTTCTTTGTTGCAGGAACCGTGACTGAAGTGCTTCCGCCAGGCTATGCTTATGTCGCTGGAAGTGCCACAAACGTTGACGACGCAACATATGATCCAGCTACGCGAACACTTGTACTGAAGATCGATTCAGCAACTCTCACTGCAACATACAGAGTTACAGCAGGCACCGCCGGCGGAACATTCACAGGCACGTATGTCACGATAGATGCAAATGCAAACCCTGTGCTTGGGGATATCGCTGGCGAATCCACAGTTACTATTGTTGTTCAAGACAACCACCCAACTGCATCATTCGTCTACACACCAGAGAATCCAACCATAAATCAAGCGATAACATTCGACGCCTCCTCTTCCTACGACCCTGATGGCACAATTGTTTCTTACGAATGGGATTTCGGCAATAGAGATACAGGAACTGAAGAAGTAATAACACATTCTTACTCTTCGGCAGGCGACTACGATGTAACGCTGACCGTAACCGATAACGATGGCTACACCGCATCAGAAACCAAAACCGTATCAGTAGTTGGTGGCGGCACAACCATCTCCATCGCAGATGCAAACGCCCAACCAGACTGCAGCACAACCACACAGATAACCATCGACGGCATGACCAACTTCGGTGCAGCAACAGTCACCCTGTCTTATGATCCGGCAGTGGTGCACATCACCAGCGTAGCAGCAGGTGATGTCGGAACCCCCATCGCAAACATCGATAACAAAACAGGCGCAGCAACCATAGCCGCTTATGTCAGCACTGCAACCGGACCAAACAGCCCGATAACGTTCGCCAGCCTTGAACTTCTTGCAGTCGGAAGCAGTGGAGAGACAAGTCCACTCACACTCAGGGTTACCACGTTCACGGATGCGGCTGGGGCTTCAGTATCTGCAACACCAAAGAGCGGCGTCTTCACTATCGGACTCTCCGGACTGCGCGGAGATGCCAACGATGACGGCGTGGTGAACGTGGTTGATGCGATGTTTGTTGCCCAGTACGCGGTTGGGAATCGGGACGTTTCAACGCTTAACCTGGCAAATGCCGATGCAGATCTCGATGGCGTGGTGAACGTGGTTGATGCGATGTTCATCGCACAGTACGCGGTTGGAGCAAGGACGTGGTAGCAATGACCACTATGAAGACCGGAAATGTAACAAACACTGTTCGTGCCGTTTTGATGTTATCAATTACTGTATCGGTCTTTGTTGCGCTTTCAGCATCAGCATCTGCACATGTGAATATACAGATCACAGATGCAAACGCCCAATCAGGTCACACTACAACCACCCAGATAACCATCAACAACATGACCAACTTCGGTGCAGCAACAGTCACCCTGTCCTATAACCCGACAGTGGTGCACATCACCAGCACAGCAGCAGGTGATGTCGGAACCCCCATCGCAAATATCGATAACAACACAGGCACAGCAACCATAGCCGCTTATGTCAGCACTGCAACCGGACCAGACAGCCCGATAACGTTTGCCAATCTTGAACTTCTTGCAGTCGGAAACAGTGGAGCGACGAGTCCGCTCACACTTGCGATTACAACGCTTGCTGATGCGGATGGGGCGCCAGTATCTGCAACACCGATTAACGGTACATTCGTGGTGAGCACAGGTGTCAAAGGTGACCTCAATTCCGACGGCACCATTACTCCCGCAGATGCCGCAATCGCACTCCAGATCGTAGCCCGCGGCGGACGGGACCCCGCGGCGGACGTCGATGGCGACAACCACGTCACCTCGCTCGACGCGCTCCTGATCCTGCAGGCGGCGGCTGGCACGATAGAGTTATGACCAAAAGGAAACGAGGGGAGCGCATGAAGAGAATCGAATTTCACGATAGAGAAAGGGAGACAAAAGGGGTTATGGATATTCTGGATTCCGAACCCTCCCTGATCACCTTCGTCTACGGACCGATAAACAGTGGGAAAACTACGCTGATCACCCACCTGATAGGACAACTCTCTGAAGTGTATGTCCCATTTTATATCAACCTGCGTGGACGGTTCATTACAGATTACGAAGATTTCCTCAATGTGTTATTCGAGATCGATGAGGGTGGTATGATCGACAACATCAGCGAGTATGCGCAATCGTTGCTCGCAGATCTGAAGATCCTCAGCGGGATTCCGATACCAGTAAATCTGTTTGAACAGATATTTGAGAAGAAAGATAAAAGCAAAGATATGTTTAAATACATCGAACGTTTCCTTGTTGAAATGTCAAAAAAGCGTGTTCCCCTGCTGATCATTGATGAATTACAGGTGATCGGGGATATGAAGATCGATAGGCTCCTGATTTACAAATTGTTCAATTTCTTTGTACGACTCACAAAAGAGCTGCATCTGGCACACATATTCGTGATCACCTCTGATTCGCTATTTATCGAGCAAGTTTACAGTGAGGCAATGCTCGACGGCAGATGCAGGTATCTTCTGGTGGATGATTTTAATTACGAGACAACAACCACGTTTTTAGATGGACATGGTTTTACTGGTGACGAGAACGCGTTGGCGTGGGAATATTGTGGTGGAAAGCCGGTGTGCCTAATTGAATTGGTGAACACAAAACAAAGCAGCGGGAGTATCGTGGAGATGTCAGGAAGGATGCTAAGAGAAGAGGTTAGCAGGCTCATATTCATGCTGGCACGGAACATTGAGAGAAAGAGCGATATTATTGAGATGCTATCGATCTTTACTTCTGTTGAGGCGGTGGAATATTCTGATAGCATGGATCTCGATTTATTAAGTTTTCTGGTGAAGCAAAACATACTCTTTCTCGATCCTGTCGAGAGAACAATAAAGCCACAATCACGGCTGAATCTCTTTGCAATCCGGGAGGTGATAAAGAATGCGTAAACTGGAGCTGGCTAAAGCTCCTAGCGATCATGGAGGCTGCGGGATGACCCGTGTGCTGCTGGTGATCGTGGCGGTGCTTGCGTGTGCGGGCACGGCGGCGGGCGCGACATGGGTTGTGGACGATGACGGCGGCGCGGGTGTGGACTACATGACAATACAGGGGGCGGTGGATGCATCGAGCGCGGGGGATACGATTGAGGTTGCGAGCGGGACGTATCGCGAGAACGTGGATGTGGACAAGCGAGTTACGCTGATCGGGGATGGTGCTGATGTGGTGACGGTGCGGGCGGCGGATGCAGGTGATCATGTCTTTGAGGTGACCGCGGATTATGTGAGTATCAGTGGGTTTATGGCGACTGGAGCAACAGGCGGTTGTGTGTCTGGGATTGATGCGTCTGGGATTCACCTCAACGGCGTGGACCATTGCAACATTTCTGATAACGATGCATCAGGGAACCGCGACGGCATCTGCCCGTATTATGGTTCGAGCAATAACACGCTTACAAGCAACACTGCATCAGGGAACTACCTGCACGGCATCTACCTGCGTGGTTCGAGCAATAACACACTTGCAAGCAACATTGCATCAGGGAACCGCGACGGCATCCACCTGAGTGATTCGGGCAACAACACGCTGCAGGGCAACACAATGTCTGGAAACATGTACAATTTCGGTGTTTTGGGAGGTCCCTCTATCCTTTCTGACTATACCCAAAACATAGACGTGAGTAATACCGTGGAGGGGAAACCGATCTATTACTGGGTCGATCAGCATGATAAGCAGATTATGGGCGACGCTGGCTTTGTTGCAGCCGTGAATTCCACAAATATAACTGTTAAAGACCTTACACTGACGAATAACATACAAGGGGTACTATTTGCATGCACCGAGAAGTCGAGGATAGAGAATGTCAGCGCATCGGATAACCGGTGGAGCATCTACCTGCGTGGTTCGAGCAATAACACACTTACAAGCAACACTGCAACAGGGAACGACCTGTGCGGCATCTTCCTGTATGATTCGAGCAACAACAACACGCTTACAAGCAGCAATGCATCAGGGAACCACATCGGCATCTACCTGTGTGGTTCGAGCGATAACACGCTTACAAGTAACGATGCATCAGGGAACGACTACCGCGGCATCTGCCTGGGTGGTTCGAGCGATAACACGCTTACAAGCAACGATGCATCAGGGAACGACCTATACGGCATTCGCCTGAGTGGTTCGAGCAACAACAACACGATTACAAGCAACACTGCATCAGGGAACCGATACTGCGGCATCTGCCTGTATGGTTCGAGCAACAACACGCTGCAGGGCAACACAATGTCTGGAAACATATACAATTTCGGTGTTTCCGGATATCTCCATATCCTTTCTGACTACACTCAGAACATAGACACGAGTAATACCGTGGATGGAAAACCGATCTATTACTGGGTCAATCAGCATGATAAGCAGATTATGGGCGATGCTGGCTTTGTTGCAGTCGTGAATTCCACAAATATAACGGTTAAAGACCTTGCACTGACGAATAACATACAAGGGGTATTATTTGCATGCACCGAGAAGTCGAGGATAGAGAATGTCAGTGCATCGGATAACCGGTGGGGCATCTACATGGATGGTTCGAGCAACAACACGCTTACGAGCAACGATGCATCAGGGAACGACGACGACGGCATCTACCTGTGTGGTTCGAGCGATGATACGCTTACAAGCAACACTGCATCAGGAAACGGAAACAACGGCATCTACCTGTATTATTCGAGCGATAACACGCTTACAAGCAACACTGTATCAGGGAACGGAAACGACGGCATATACCTGGATCATTCGAGCGATAACACGTTTACAAGCAACAATGCAGCAGGGAACCGCTACTGCGGCATCTGCATAGGTTGGTCGAGCGATAATAACACGCTTACAAGCAACAATGCAGCAGGGAACGGCGACAACGGCATCTACCTGCGTGGATTGAGTAACAACAACACACTCTACCACAACAATCTCCTCGACAACACCCAAAACGCCTACGACGAGCACACCCACCAGTGGGACTCCGGCTCCGCTGGCAACTACTACTCCGACTACACCGGCACCGACAACAACACAGACGGCATCGGCGACACCCCCTACCCGATCCCGGGCGGCGGTGGCAGCATCGACCGCTTCCCGCTCATGCAGCCGTGGACTGCCACCGCACCGCAGAAAGGCGACCTCAACCGCGATGGTAAAACCACCACTGCAGACGCCGCGATCGCGATCGCGCTTGCAGCCAGCAGCGAATGGGACGCGGATGCAGACGTGAACGGCGACGGGCGCATCACAGCGCTCGATGCGCTGATGATTGTGCAGGCGGCGGCAGGAGGGATAGTGCTATGACAAACTCACGCCCTATAGGATGCTTTTTGCATACAATATGTGAAAGTACTTTGAAGATGTGGTAATTATGGACGAATACGACCAGATATGCGAATCTCGTATGGCTTCGCGAACGGAATCATGCACTCGAACACTTATAGCCATAACACTCGCAGCCGCCGCGATGCTTGCGTGCATGGGCGCGGCTGCAATATCGACTGTGGACGATGATGCCGGTGCTGATCTCGCGAGCATGCTTGTGAATAGAGCCTCGACGCCAGCTATCAAATTCACTTATGTGCCAGCTTATGGCAGCTTTGACGACCTGAAAGGTCAGGTCTGGAACGTAACACCAGCGGATTATAAAGTTGCCGTCTACATATATGTGTCAGGATGGTGGACAAAGCCCACCTTCGCAGAGCCATTAACATCTGTTCAGGGTGATGGAAACTGGAGATGCGACATAACAACTGGGGGAGTTGACCAGTACGCAACAAGGATCAAAGCGTACCTTGTACCTGATGGATATACCCCGCCAAAGATGGATGGCACTCAGACACTACCAGAAGAACTCGATCAGAATTCAGTTGCAAGTGTCGAGGTGATCCGGAAAGAAGAAAGGCACATCAGATTTTCAGGATACAATTGGACGGTCAAATCCAGCGAGATACTGGTGGGACCTGGTCCGAACTATTTCTCAGACAGCAATCAAAGTGTTTGGGTTGATGAAGAGGGCAAATTACATCTGAAGATTCTCAAAAAGGATGGGAAATGGTACTGTGCAGAGGTCTGCACAACCGAATCTCTGGGATATGGTAAATATATTTTCTATGCGGCAAGCCGGGTTGACCGGTTGGACAAAAACGTGGTCGCTGGATTATTCACCTGGGATGGTGAGGCTCCTGAATATAATTATCGCGAGATCGATATTGAATTTTCAAGGTGGGGCCAGGAGATGAATGATAATGCACAATATGTGGTGCAGCCATGGGACCCTCCTGAAAACATGCACAGGTTCAACATGGTGTTAAACGGAAACTATTCAACCCACTCTTTTGATTGGAGTACAGACAGCATATTTTTCCAGAGCCTCGACGGACATTACTCATCTCCACCAAGTGATTCGTACATGATCGAATCATGGAATTATACCGACAGTGGCATTCCACCTGATGGCGGGGGAAATGCGCGAATCAACTTGTGGCTTAACGATGCAGATGGGGATGGCATTGGGGATTTACCTTCTGATGGACAGGAAGCAGAAATAATTATTAGAAGGTTTGAGCACATCACCCCGATTGACACACCCCATCCAATGCTGAAAGATGATGCATATCATTACAGCCCGGACAGCATAAACGATCACCTCTACACCGAGTGGTGGTATTTCAACGTATACAACAATGACAGACAGTTCATGGTCAGCTACTTCCTCACAGACCCGGCAAATCTGACCGGTCTTGGAGATGCAGAGGTGCTCGCAGTCGTGTATGATGAGATGCCACTGATCGGATTCACATCAACACCAGTCTCTGATTTCACTGCAGATTACGAGAAACCAGACGTAACGATCGGCTCAAACACACTCCTTGCACTGAACAACACCACATTTGTGATCAATGGTAGTTACTATGATGTTTACACCAATATCCCGATTCGGTGGAACCTCACATATACGCTGGATGTGGGGTCCTGGTTTGGGACGCCTGCACCCGTGCATGTCGGACACGTGCCAGATGACTGGATGCAGTGGCTCTGTTATATGACTGGCGCAAACGTGGCGGGCACCATCACAATTGGCGGAACGACACACAATATGTCAGGCAGAGGGTACCATGACCATAACTGGGGCGAATGGCTCTTTGATGACCCGCAGTGGAACTGGGCGCAGGTCAGTGCACCGGAAGAGAATGTCAGCCTGATCCTCGGCGATGCGATTGCACCGCCAACGCGAAACACCATGATGGCGTTCAAGCGCAATGGAACAACGATAACATTCGCTGATATCGATCTGAGCTACACAGGCTATGGATTTGACCCGATAACATCGAAAATGTATCCGGACGAATATCACGTGACAGGAAACAGTGGTGAATACAGCCTAAATGTCACGATCAGCGTGATCAAGAACGTTCCGCTGGTACGACCATTCCCTGGAGCACTGCCAGAGTATGTGATATTCGAACAGGTTTCTGATTACAATATAACGTTATTTGAGAATTACAAACCTGTTTACAGCCTCAATCAAGGTGGATTTTCAGAATATACAACACACAAGATACATACCGTATACGGCAGGGTGCTGAATGGAGGGGGTGCGCTGGCAACTGTTACCAACGCAAGAACCGGGGAATCAAAACAGAGTGTTGTGGCATCCGGATATTATAGTGTGGATGGTGACTTTCTGGATTATCTGGCAAATGATACCTCACCATGGGTTGCTGATGGCGACATTGTACTCATAGAGGCGGTTAAAGATCAAAATAGGGGTAACACTACCCTGATTGTGGATATGAGGATGGACAAGCAGCAGGCTACCGATATAACCCTCCAGCCAATGCCCAGAAAAGGCGACCTGAACCGCGACGGCGAGATCACCCCCGCAGATGCCGCGATCGCGCTCAAACTCGCAGCCAGCGGCGAACACGATTCCGCTGCTGACGTGAGTGGCGACGACCGCATCACCTCGCTCGATGCGCTCCTGGTCCTGCAGGCGGCAGCCGGGCGACTTGAGTTGTGACCCCGAAAACTCCTGCTGAAGCCGAAACGAATGCCAAAAAAACAATACACAAAGAGGTGGTAAAAATGAGGGACAAATCTGAATTGAATGCTCTGGCAATCTTCATTGCCATGGCGATGATCGCAGCTGGCACTGCAACCGGCGCAGCGTCAGCAAACGATTTTGAGATACCATACCCCGCAAATATGGACGCAATAGAAGAGATCTACCCACTGGACGATGTTGCAAAGGAGAAACTCTTTGAGAACGGCTTTGTGGTGCTGAAAGACCATGAAAACGGAACTATCTCTGATTGCTACTGGGGATTATTTGGCAAGTCCGATGTCTCTGTCTTCATAACAACCGATGCGCTACTACACATCTTCCATGTTGTGCACGACGACATGTTAAAAGAGATCGAAAGAGAACATCTCTACAACTCTACCGAGCTTTTGGTGCAGGATATGCAGAAGAAGAGCATGGAAGAGTACCAGAACACCTCCCAGGACCTTGTGCACGTGAAAGAGGCTGCCAGAAGGAACGTGGTCTTCGCGACAGTCGCATGCAAACTCCTGGATGACTCGTATCCGGTGCCGGACTACGCGGAAGAGAATGTCACCGAGTACGTCCGGAAGATACTGGAGCACAGTGCAACCGAGTTCTATCCTGGCGATGATTACACGCAGTACAAGCCACGGGGGCATTACGAGGGTGATCCGGATCTCGAACGATATTTCAGGTGCATGAAATGGCTGAGCAGGCGCATCCTCAGAATCGAGGACCCTACATATCTGGAGGACTCCCACATCGAGATTGTGCAGGCAGTCATGATATCAGAGATGCTGCGAGAGTCGCCTGATGACCTGCGGCTGTGGTGGAAGGTATACAATGTCACAACGCTGCTCGTCGGAACAGCGGACAGCATAACGCCGATCATGGTCAAAAACGCAACAGATAACGTTTTTGGTGCAAACTTCGCAGTATACATGCTGGAAAACACAAGCAACATCGAGAAACTGCGAAACGAGTTCAAAAAACCAGAGTATCCCGAGTCGGAGATAATACCGGTTCCACTACATAGTCCGGGAGATATACCGCCAAAATATATCCAGTTCATGGGCGAGCGGTATGTGCCGGATAGCTATGTCTTCCAGCAGGACACATTTCCACACATCGCTGACCTTACGCGTCTTCCGAAGGGACTCGAGGTCATGGCAACGATGCTTGGGTCAGATAGGGCAGACCAGCTGCTCGAGTCGGAGAAAGAGGCTTATCCGGATCTTGAATCCCAGATGAACAAACTCGAAAGCGAATTTGAGAACTACACCGTCGATGATTGGAAGAAGAACGTATATTGCAACTGGTTCTACACATTAGACCCTCTTCTTGTGGAGTTCAACGAGAGCTATCCATTGTTCATGCAGAACACGGCATGGCAGGACGAGAAACTGAATACTGCGCTCTCATCATGGACACAGCTCCGCCATGATTACATCCTGTATGCGAAACCGACCTGCATACCATGCCCGATGGCTGAGGGGTATGGATACGTCGAACCAATCCCTGAGTTCTACAGCCGGTTAGAATCGCTGTGCATAAAAATCGAGACAGAGCTATCCGATGAAGGCGTTCTCCCGAAGAAACACCGCTATGGCTTCAGTTCACTTGCAGGAAAGCTTGATACGTTCGGAACGTACGCTCAGAAAATCACCCGCAACGAGACGCTGACAACCGAAGACGGTGAATACGTTTACGGTGGCGAACAGGACGATATTCATGGTTTTGGTCTCTGGTTGCTGGGGTTCTTCAGTGCTGGCATAATGGAAGAGGAGCCCACGCTCGTTGCTGATGTCTGCACGAACAGTAATACCGGAAAGGTGTTGCACGAGGGCGTTGGAAGATTAAATCCAGTAATCATCGTATATGAGCAGCCTGATGGCACGGCACTGGCTGGCATCGGCTATGTGATGAGCTATTACGAGTTCGAGGAGGAGAACTTCACGAGAATCAGCGATAGCGAGTGGAGGAAGCGAGTAGAGACGGATGCTCTACCGCCCCGCCCATTCTGGACAGATAACTTCCTGTATCCTGCAGAAGAGCGGGTGATGGGGGATCTCAACTGCGACGGTGTGGTGACTGTCGCAGACGCGAGGGTTGCGCTTCAGCTCGCAGCCCGCGGCGGATATGACAATCTCGCGGACGTGAACGGTGACAGTCGTGTCACATCGCTCGACGCGCTGATGATTTTGCAGGCTGCGGCAGGAGGGATAGAGCTTGGTTAAATTTGAGTATGCCATCGATACAATTATGCCTGCGCAAGGATACATATCTGCAAAATCGGAAAGGAGAAGTAACATGAACAAACTGAATGGCATCATACTTGTGACTGTACTTGCGCTGTGGATTGCGTTCTGCGGCACAGCAACCGCTTCTCAACTCTACGTCAATGAAAGTGGCTGGTGGCATGATGGCGACATGTTCAATGCAAGTTCTGCGCCGATACAGTCGGCGGTCGATTGTGCAACTGATGGTGATTCGATCTTCGTTCGGAGTGGGAGTTATAATGAAAACATAAAGATATACAACAAGGATTTGACGATTGAAGGAGAGGGGAATGCCACAACGACTATTGATGCTATAGGAAGTGGTAACTGTATCTACGCAACTAATGCTAATATCACAATTGCTGATTTTACTATTAAAAACGCGGGTGGTTGGGGGTATATACTTCTGGATATAACCTGAGCGTCGTAAATGCCAGTATTATCAATTGTGGTAAGGATGCAATTCGCTTTTACTCCGGCAAATCGCTGATTCTAAGGCACAGTGTCCTTATGGATTCTAAAAGGGGTCTATCTTGTGCAGATACCACTGGTGATGCATGTATAGAGGGGAACGTTATCAGAGACAATACCGATGACGGGTTGTATATCAGGCTCCGTTCCAAAAAAAGTGCAGTCATCAACGACAACCAGATCATACACAATACCGGCACTTATAGCTGTGGAATTGAGTGCAACATGGGTGGAGGTTCGGTGATGATGAAGAACAATACAGTCAATGATAATGGTAACGATGGAGTATACATCACGGGTGCAAGTAATGTGAATATTACGAATGCCGTCATCGAGGATAATCGCAATGGTTACGGAGTATACACCTCCGGATCCAACCTGAGCGTCGTGAATGCCAGTATTACAAATTGTGGTGATGATGCAATTCGCTTTTCATCCGGTAAGTCGCTGATTCTGAGGGACAGCGTTCTTACAGCTTCTAAAAAGGGTCTATCTTGTTTAGATTCCACTGGTGACGCAACGATAGAGCGGAACGTTATCAGAGATAATATCGATGACGGATTGTTCATTATCAGGCACGGTTCAGGAAAGAATGCAATCATCAACGACAACCGAATTATACACAATACCGGCACTTATAGCTGCGGAATCGAATGCAGCATGGGTGGAGGTTCGGTGATGATGAAGAACAATACGATCAACGATAATGCTGATGATGGGGTATTCATCTCCGGAGCAGAGCATTCTATTTTGGTCAATAACACAATATCCTCAAACAAAGGACCTGGTATAAGATTACACTCTTGTACCGCCAACATACTTTTCCATAATAATCTCG